>UQTA01000027.1 GCA_900543885.1 uncultured Clostridium sp. | reverse complement strand
GTTTTGCTTTTTTTGCACAAGTATAAGCCGCTGCATAATCCCCATTTCCATAAGTATCGTTTGCTCTTTTTCCCCAAATACTAAATATCTCATTTCCAGCCTCGTTTACATAATCAGAAAGATACGTCTGTGAACGGTCCTTCAATGTTGCTATTTCTGTTTCCGCAGCTGTTTTTAACTTCTCATTCAGCTGGAGCATGACCTTTTTGACTATTTTTGACTGTTCCTCAATTTTGTCCCCGTCCTTTGCTTCCAGTGCTGTTTTCAATTCCGGCAAAGACTGCTCCAATTCTGTTCTTTCTTTGTCCACTTCTGTTAGATCTGCCAGTTTATCTGAATATCCATCATACTGTGCTGCAAGCTTTTTCCCTTCTTCGATGCTTTTTCCCAGTTTCTCTGCACTCTTTTTTATGTCAGATACCTGTTCAGAAAGTTCTTCACATTTTCTTTTGCTTCTTCCTGCCATAGCCCGGTTGCAGTCTGCCACAAATTTCTGGTATTCTTCCACATCGGATAAGCCATTTTCTGCAATGATGTCAGCTGCCTTCTGGGCTGCAGGGTACAGATCTCTTGCTGCTTCATCTCCCTGCACTCTCATTGCTGCCAAAAATGCCGATGCCGCCAATAGGATAACAGAAACAGCCAAACCTATTTTCTTTACCATTTCTCATTTCCCCCTATAAACCCATTGCAGATGCATTTAAAGAAATCTCTTTTTCAATATCATTCCAGTCGTCTTCTGTTAAATCAAGCACATCATATACAGTTCCCTTTGACATGCTGTTGGAAATACCGCCCTTAAGCGGAGCGATCTCATAACTTACATCCAGGTCTATAGCGCCTAAACCACCAACTAAAGAAGTAAGATTGACATCCTCAACTCTTACCAGGAAACTCTTTCCCTTCTTAACATTTTCAAAGGTTCCTTCTGCGTATACGTTAGAAGTATTAAATACACCCGGTATAGAACCTTCCATTCCTACTTCCCATTTTCCGTTCTGTTTATTCACTTTTCCGTATAATTCTGCACTTCCGCTCAGATTTGTAGAACCATCAATCGCTGATAAGGAAATCTCAACCGAATCATCAATGCTGCTCTTATCATCTTTTAAAGTTCTGGTTACTTCTACTGTACAGCTTCCTGAATTTGCGATCTGCATTTCACCGCTTATAACCATTTCATCTAAAGGATTCTTTGATCCAAGGAAATCCGCGCTGACCTCAACTGTTCCATTTCCATTTTCATAAAAAACATCCATCATTACAGTAGCCGGGATCTTTCCTTCTGCACCAATGGATACCATACGGCCTCCAGGACCTACATATACCTGCAGGTTCAGATCTTTCTTAAACGCATTGGCAAGCTGCTTAACCTCTTTACGCACAGTGTCCTTATATTCGTTAACATACTCCTCTTTGGAATCGTAATCTGAAGCATAGGAGTAATCGTTGAGATAACCACACTCATCAATGTAAACATCGGATACATCTTCGATCAGCTGCTTAATATCGTCACTTTTTATGGTCACATCATAACCCTGGCATTTTTTATCTTTTCCGCCTATGGAAAATGATTTTTTCTCTGTTTTCTTCACTTCCATATTTTTATAAAGAGCCTTTAAATCGGTCTTTGCAGTTTTGGCTATTTTTTCTGACAGTTCTTTGCTATCAATATCCTGGCCTTCTGCTATATATATCTTATAATCATCCCAGAGGCTCTCCAGATAATCCCTGTCATTTAATTTCTTTTCCAGGTCTTTCAGATCCACATGGAAACTTCCATCTAAAAGTTCCGGAGCAGCTGCATAAACATCTTTCTCATCTTTATAAAAGCTTATTGTACCGATATCCATTCCTGCAATAGAACCTTCTGCATTGACAGCTAATTTTTCATCCTTCTCCGTATCTAACTGCACTTTAAAATCCGCATCTCCAGCCTGAGTTCCGAAAATTCTGGCTGAAACACTTCCGGATACAATCTGGCTTGCACTTTTATCTTTCAGCATTTTCTCCAGACTGTTCATACCAAGATAAGCATTTAAACCTGTTTCTTTCTGGCAGGAGGCTTTCCAGGTCTTCTGGATTCCCTTGGCTACAGCTGCCTTTGGGCTTGCTGCCACGTTCATCACCACAGCACCTGCCACAATGACTACTGCTGCCGCAGCTGCAACTGTCGCTGATTTTTTACTTATCTTTTTTGGCAGCTTAGACATTACGCTGCTTCCAGCATCCGCAGGTGCAGCTCCGCCATCCACTTTCTGGCCGCAGAAAGTACAAAAGATTGAATCATCCGGTATTTCTTTTCCACAATTAGTACAAAACATACTCTTTTCCCCCCGCTTTTCTCATTTTCTCACATTTTTAATCGTATTTCTTCAATAGACCTCTAAACCTACTGCTATTCTGTGGGATTTCCGCATTCTGCGCAGAATTTTGCATCCTCTTCCAGTTCTGCACCGCAATTTGCGCAGATCTTCTTCATCTTAGGCTGAGGCTGCTCTAATTTCTGTCCGCAGAATTTACAGAATTTAGCGCCTTCTTCATTTACACGTCCGCAGCTGCACATAATGCCGCCTGCAGGTACTTCTGCCGGTGCAGCACCACCTGCGCTGGTATTTAAGATCTTGTCCTTTTCCGCTGCCAGCTCTTCGATCTTAGCTTGATAAACAGCGATCTCATTTTCATTCTCCAGCACTTTCTGGCAAACTTCCACCATGTAATTGGTATCAAATGCAGCTGTTTCTTTCCATGCATTGTAAAGCTGATTTCCCATTGTCTGAAGCTGTGCTGCGTTTTCTTCCTGGATATTGGAAATTTTGGCCTTCAGTTTCTCACTTTCCAGATAAGTAGCAGATTTTACACTTACTGTCACAAGACTTTTATCAATGTTCTTTTTTAATTTTTCAAACATTTTTATCCCCCTTGTATTTTTTCATTAATTTTTTGTCTTTCAATCTACTTTTTATTTGGCATAATGCCATATGAACATATTACCATAGGTTGTATAAAATTACAAATCCTATAAATTAAAAATTGTGCTTCATTTTTTTTAACTAAAAAGCCGCCCGAAGGCGGCTTTTATCACGATCACGATAAAATAATTTTACAGCATAATATACTTCAATACAAACAGTACTGCCAGAATATAAAGCAGAGGACTGATCTTCTTCTCTTTTGCCTTACCGCATACCAGGTTGATCACTACATAGGAGATAATTCCTAAAGAAATACCTTCGGAAATGCTGTACATAAAAGGCATTGCGATGATACCGATATATGCCGGAATGGATTCTGTATAATCGTTAAAATCAATCTTAAGGATAGATGAGATCATTAAAAATCCTACTATGATCAAAGCCGGAGCCGTTGCAAAGGACGGGATCGCAAGGAAGATCGGTGATAAGAACAGGGACAATCCAAAAAGGATAGCTGCTACTGCTGCAGTCAGTCCGGTTCTTCCGCCTTCAGCAACACCGGAAGCACTTTCTACGAAAGTAGTTACGGTAGATGTACCAAACATAGCACCTACGGTAGTACCGATGGCATCAGACATAAGTGCTCCGCGGATCCTTGGAAGTTTTCCGTCTTTGTCCAGCATATCTGCTTTAGAAGCAACACCGATCAGTGTGCCTAAAGTATCAAACAGGTCTACAAACAGGAATGCAAATACAACTACGAAGAAATCCAGGGAGAACAGATGTGAAAAGTCCATCTTCATCAACGTCGGCATCATACTTGGGATAGCAATACCGTTGGAAAAATCAGGAAGAAGACTGTAAGCTCCTGCATCCGGATTTACCTGATAAATACCTGCTAACTGGCAGATGATACCTAAAACCCAGGTAACAAGAATGCCCCAAAGGATACCACCCTTTACCTGCTTTACCAGGAATACTGCCGTGATAAGGATACCGATCAGTGCTAATAGAACTGTGATTCCCTCTGTAGAGAAAGTTCCGTTCTGAACCGATGCCTTAAAGGAATAAAGACCTACCAGTGTTGCTCCGTCTACTACGATCTTTGCATTCTGCAGACCAATAAAAGCAATGAAAAGACCAATGCCGGCAGAAACAGAGTGTTTTAACGTCATAGGAATCGCATTAAATATCTTCTCACGCACATTTGTCAGTGACAGAAGGATAAAAATGATACCTTCTGCAAATACGGCTGTTAAAGCCATTTCCCATGAATAACCCATCTGTAAAACTACGGTGTAGGCAAAGTAAGCGTTAAGGCCCATACCTGGTGCCAGAACAAAGGGATAGTTTGCGAAGAATGCCATACATAAGGTTGCAAACAAAGCTGAAACCGCTGTTGCTGTAAATACAGCTCCGCTGTCCATACCTGTTGCTCCTAAAATACCTGGGTTAACAGCCAGGATGTAGGCCATGGTCATAAAGGTGGTAATTCCTGCCAGCACCTCTGTTTTGACATCTGTGTGATTCTCCTTTAGGTGAAACAATTTTTCCAGACTCATATAAGATCCTCCTTCTCATATTCCATGTGCTCCCGGCCTTCACCAGAAGCCAGCTCTGTTTCCGGTATATTTTTTAAGAAGCCCCCTATCTTCTTTCCCCGATCTGCCGGAAATCAGAATATTTTATACGTACATCTTAGCACTTTTTCTCTGCTTTGTATATACAAAACTTTTTTTTTAATTTCAAGAAGGAAATTCTAATACATAAATCTGATAGTTTGTCTATTAATCCACATTTTTTCCAACAGCAAAACTTTTTACAATGTCTGCCAGAATACGGACGGTCTGCTCCATGGATTCTACACATACATATTCATATTTTCCATGATAATTGTGTCCGCCTGTACACAGATTCGGGCATGGCAGGCCCATATAGGAAAGTCTGGCACCATCTGTTCCACCCCGCACAGGAGAGATCACTACAGTTACCCCATTTTTCATCATAGCTTCTTTGGCAGCCTCGATCAGCTCCATATGCGGCTCAATTTTTTCTTTCATATTGTAGTAAGAATCTTTTACTGTGGCAGTTACCGTACCGGCCCCATACTTTTCATTTAAAAACTCTGCTGTCTTTTCAAAAAATGCCTTTTTCTGCTCAAATTTTTCCCTGTCATGATCACGGATGATGTAATCCATCTGTGCGCCTTCTACATCTCCTTCCATGTGATCTAAATGATAAAATCCCTCATAGCCTTCTGTATACATAGGATTTTCAAATGCCGGAAGCAATGACTGAAATTCCATCGCCACTAACAGGGCATTCTTCATCTTGCCCTTGGCGCTTCCTGGATGAATACCCTTTCCCTGGATCATCACATGCCCGGAAGCAGCATTAAAGTTTTCGTATTCCAGTTCTCCTAATGCACCACCATCTACGGTATAAGCAGCCTCTGCCCCAAATCCTTCCACATCAAAGAAATCAGCGCCTCTTCCCACCTCTTCATCCGGTGTAAAAGCAATGCAGATCTTACCATGTTTTTCTTCCGGATGGCTTAAAAACCAGGCTGCCATGGTCATGATCTCTGCCACTCCTGCTTTATCATCTGCCCCCAGCAATGTAGTGCCGTCTGTGGTGATCAGTGTTTTCCCCTTATAATTTTTCATTTCCGGAAAATCGGAAGTAAGAAGCCAGATATCCTTTTCTTTATTTAAACAAATATCACCACCATCATAATCTTTCACAAACTGTGGTTTTACATCTTTTCCGGAAAGAGCCGGTGATGTGTCCATATGAGCGATAAAACCTAACGATCTGGTCTTTTCCTGTGTATTTGCCGGAATCTCACCATAAATATATCCATGTTCATCCATACGCACATCAGAAACACCCATTTCCTTTAGTTCTGCTGCCAAAAGCCGGCCAAACTCCATCTGCTTCTTTGTGCTTGGAACCTGCTCCTCATCCTCTTTTGACTGCGTATCATAGGAAATATAACGTAAAAAACGATCTGTAACTGAATTGTTTAACATTTCATTTTGCCTCCATTGTTATTTAATGTTCTCTCTGAATCTTTCTGTGCCTGATTTTGTGAGATGATTTTTTGTATCACCTGTATCAATATTATAACCCATGGGTACAAGTCACGCAATTAGATTCCAAAAAGGACAGCCCGATTTTTACAGGACTGTCCTTTAACCATACATCTATATTTATCTGTTTGCCAGTTCCTCTGTGATCTCTTCCCAGGAAACTCCTTTTTCTGCCATTAATACCATCATGTGATACAGGAAATCGGAAATCTCATACTTTACTTCTTCCGGATCCGGGTTCTTTGCTGCAATAACGATCTCCGTGGCCTCTTCTCCCACTTTCTTTAAGATCTTGTCAATTCCCTTGTCAAAAAGGTAGTTGGTATAAGAGCCTTCCTTGGGATGTTTTTTCCGGTCTAAGATCACATTAAAAACATCTTCAAATACCTTCAGCGGATTGGTCTCTTTGTATTCCTTTTCAGCCAGTGTGGTGTAGAAGCAGGAACGATTGCCTGTGTGGCAGGCTGCTCCGATCTGTTTTACAGTTGCTAACAGCGTATCATTATCACAATCAATCTTTAAGGATTTTACATACTGGAAATGTCCGCTGGTCTCTCCCTTTACCCACTGTGTCTGGCGGCTGCGGCTGAAATAGGTCATACGGCCGGTTGCCAGTGTGTTGTTAAATGCCTCTTCATCCATGTAGGCCAGCATTAATACTTCATTGCTCTTATAATCCTGAACGATCACCGGGATCAATCCGTCACTGTTTAACTTAAAATCTTTCCAGTCTACAGAGGATTCAAAGGTATCAACAGGAATCCCCGCTGTTTTTAAGGACTGCTTAATGTTCATGGAAGAATCCATAGTATCTTCTGTGAACGTAAGCACAGCACCACAGATATTGCCGCAGCCAAAAGCATTTTTCAGGCTTTCTGCCGTTTCTTTGGCATCATCCTTTGCCTGTAAGAAGAACATAAACGGCATTTCGCTGTCGCTGATGGAAGCCATTTCAAGTAAAGACGGCACATTTCCTGCTGTATTAAGAAGCATTACAGAAGCACCTGCTGCCTCATACTGCTTTACCTGCTCCAGATAAGCATCTGTGGGCAGATAGGCATAGATCTTCTCTTTTCCAAAGCGATCCGAAGCCTCTTTGATCATATCTGCATTTTCTTCTTTGCTCATATCTAAAAAGACAGCGCTGGCTCCTGCATAAAGATATTTTTTCACATCTTCCATGCGTTTTACTCTGCCTCCGGCGATCACCGGGGCATCTGCTTCCCTGCAGACCTCTTTGATCACTGCAATGGCAGCCTCATGATCCTCATCTGTTACAGACCAGTCATAGATCAGGATCTCATCGGCTCCGTTATCACAGCAGTCCTTTGCAAGCTGGGGCGCAGATGCTGTATAAGTACGTTTTCCATCCCAGCTGCTGATACGTCCTTCCTGGTATCCAAAGCCTGCGATCAGTTTTTTATTATCCATTTTCATTACTCCTTGTCAGTGCATTTTTCAAAACGACGGACTGCCTCATTTAAATCTACCCGCTTTTCATAAAGGGCTTTTCCGATGATAGCGCCGGAAATCCCCGCCTTATAAAGGCCGTCCAGGTCTTCCATACAGGATACGCCGCCGGAAGCAATGATGTCAAGTCCTGTTTCTTCCGTCAGTTTCTTAGTAGCTGGAATATTAGGGCCTGAAAGCATGCCATCTCTGGAAATATCTGTGTAAATAATATGTTTCACGCCATATTCTTTCATTTTCAGGCAAAGTTCTGTGGCTGTTACAGCGCTTACCTGTTCCCAGCCCTGAATGGCTACCATGCCATCTTTGGCATCCACACCTGCCGCGATGGCATCTGCCCCGAATTTTTCAACCATAGCTTTCAGGAACTCCGGTTCTTCTACTGCCTTTGTTCCTATGATCACACGCTTTACACCTAAGGAAAGCATGTTTTTAATGGCTTTCTCAGAACGGATGCCGCCTCCGATCTCTACTGGAATGTTTACAGAAGAAACAATCTTTCTGATCGTTTCCTCATTCACAGATCGTCCTGCCAGCGCACCGTCCAGATCTACCAGATGCAAAAAAGTTGCCCCTTTTTCCTGCCACAGTGCGGCGATCTCTTCCGGGTGTTCGGAATACACGGTAATATCTTTAAATGCCCCCTGACGCAGGCGGACACATTTTCCATTTTTCATATCAATTGCCGGATATAACTGCATACTCTATCTCCTTTTCCTGCCCTACAGGCTTCCTTTTGTAGATAATACATCTGTCAGACGGGGATCATAGCCCGTAGCCGCATCAAGTGCTTTTGCAAATGCCTTAAAAGCCGCCTCAATAATGTGATGATTGTTGCTTCCGGACATCTGGCGCAGATGAAGGTTCATTTCCCCGCCATATGATACTGCATAGAAAAATTCCCGCACCATTTCTGTCTCCAGATCTCCTACTTTTTCCCGGTCAAGATTTAAATCATATACCAGATAAGGTCTTCCGCAAAGATCTAAAGCACAGATAACAAGGGCCTCGTCCATGGGAAGGATCTGGGAACCATACCGGCAAATGCCTTTTTTGTCACCCACTGCCTGACGGATCGCCTGTCCCAGTACGATCCCTGTATCTTCAATGGTATGATGGGTATCCACTTCCAGATCCCCTTCTACCTGAAGATCCAGGTCAAAAAATCCATGACGTGCAAAACTGTTTAACATATGATCAAAAAATCCGATCCCGGTATGGATATTGGCTTTTCCGCTTCCATCCAGGGTCAGGGTCATATTTATTTTTGTTTCATTGGTATTTCGTGTGATCTGCGCGATTCGTTCCATGTACTTATAAACTCTCCTTTTAACATCTGTTCCAAAAATCCCTAAGAGACATCCTCTGACTGTACTTTTAACGTACATTTTATTCGTTACAGTTCAGCCTTGCATCTTTTATTCAAATCTTACTCTCACAGAATTTGCATGTGCAGTCAGATGCTCTGCCTCTGCAAAATCTTCAATATCCTTATGTGCCTTTTCAAGGGCCTCTCTTGAATAATAAATGATACTGGATTTTTTAATAAAATCATCTACTCCTAAAGGTGAGAAGAATTTCGCTGTTCCATTGGTAGGAAGAATGTGGTTAGGTCCTGCAAAATAGTCTCCCAAAGGCTCAGAACTGTATTCTCCAATGAAAATCGCACCTGCATTGCGGATTTTTGTCATTACTTCAAATGGATTAGCTGTTACCAGTTCCAGATGCTCCGGCGCAATGTTATTAGCTGTCTCTACTGCTTCATCCATGGTATCCACTACCAGGATATAGCCATAATTATCCAGAGATTTCTTTATGATCTCACTTCTGGATAATACCTGCAGAAAACCATCTACTTCTTTTGAAACCTTCTCTGCCAGTTCCATACTTGTAGTAACTAAAATTGCGCTTGCCAGTTCATCATGTTCTGCCTGGCTTAACAGGTCAGCAGCCACATACCGTGGGTTTGCAGTCTCATCTGCCACTACCAGGATCTCACTTGGTCCTGCGATACTGTCGATGCTTACATGTCCGTATACTGCCTTCTTTGCAAGGGCTACGAAGATATTTCCAGGTCCTACGATCTTGCTGACTCTTGGAATAGACTCTGTACCGAAAGCAAGGGCTGCGATCGCCTGGGCACCGCCTACTTTATAAACTTCTGTAGCACCTGCTAAGTGAGCCGCTGTCAGTGTAACAGGATTTACTTTTCCGTCCTTGCCAGGAGGTGTGACCATAACAATACGCTTTACGCCAGCTACCTCTGCCGGAATAATATTCATAAGGACAGAAGACGGGTAAGCAGCTTTACCGCCTGGTACATACACACCGGCACTCTCCAGGGCTGTGATCTTCTGTCCTAAAATGGTACCGTCCGGCTGGGAGTCAAACCAGCTGTTTCTTCGCTGCTTTTCATGATACCGGCGGATATTTTCCATGGATTTTTTCATGACCTCCAGCAGATGAGGATCCACTGCTTCCATGGCTTCTTTGATCTCTGCTTCTGTTACACGAATATTTTCAGCATTTATCTGTGCCTTGTCAAATTTCTCTGTATAATCAAAAACAGCCTTATCTCCTTCTGCTTTTACCCGGTCTACGATCTCCTGTACCGTTTCTGTATAGGCATCATAGTTATTAGGGTCTCTTTTTAACATATCTGCCAGAATATTTTTCATAGATGCTTCATCTAATTTTACGATCCTCATTTGTCCGCCCTCTCTCTTTCTTTTAAAAGTCTCTGAAAATCCTTAATGATCCTGGTAATGCGTTCATTTTCCGTTTTCATGCTCACCTGATTGACTACCATGCGGGCAGAAAGGTCACAAACCTCTTCTAAGACTACCAGTCCGTTTTCTCTTAAAGTAGAACCTGTTTCCACAATATCTACGATCACCTCAGAAAGCCCTACGATCGGTGCCAGTTCAATAGATCCGTTTAATTTAATGATCTCTACTGTCTGGTATTTCTGATTGTAGAAATAATCTTTTGCAATGTGAGGGTATTTCGTAGCCACACGGATCAGTTCATGGTGCTTTAAACGTTCTCTGGCAGATTCTGGTCCGCAGACACACATCCTGCATTTTCCCATTCCCAGATCTAAGACCTCATACAGTCTTCTGCCTTCTTCTAAAATGGTATCCCGGCCTACAATACCTATATCTGCCGCTCCATACTCTACATAAGTAGGAACGTCATTTGCCTTGGCTAAGAAGAAACGGATTCCCAGTTCTTCATTTACAAAGATCAGTTTTCTGGAGTTTTTATCCTTCATCTCCTCACAGGAAATACCGATCTGTTCAAACATATCCATTGCCTTGGAAGCCAGACGGCCCTTGGCTAATGCTATGGTCAGATATCTCATGGTCTTTCTCCTTTATATCCAAATATGTTTTTCGAAGCTCTTATACGATCTCCCTTACTCCATATGCAGTCACAGGTGTTTCATCTACATTTCCTGTAAGCATATCGAAAGCAGTTACTGTATTTCCTGTATCTCTCAGACAAAGAATGGTGCGCAGTCCACGCTTTTTTGCCATCCCTTTATAATCTTCCAGGCTCTTTCCTTCTTCCATGACCATGGACTGTACCGGTGTGCCTTCGGAGCGGAAGAAACGGCTTAAACGTACAGCACTCTGTCTGGCTGATGGCTCATACAGGATCACTGTATTCACTAACTGTATTGGGATATGAATCTGCTGCCTGGAAAGAGCTGCCATCAGCTGATCTACTACAATGGCAAATCCAACTGCAGGAGTATCTTTTCCAAACTGGACTAACAGTTTGTTGTAACGGCCGCCGGTGACAATATAATCACCGGTTCCATAGGTATATGCCTTGAAAATAATGCCGGTGTAATACTGATAACGGCTTAACATTCCCAGATCATAGGATACATAGTCAGCCATGTGATATTCCTCTAAAAGAGTATGTACCCGCTCTAACCGCTCAACGGCAGCCAGTGCCTGTGGATTGTCTGTCAATGTCTTTGCTTTCTTTATCTGATTAATACCGCCAAACAGCTCCGGAAGCTTTAGGAAAGCTTCTTTCAGGCTCTCTTCCATATCCTGGTTCTTTAAGAACTCTTCTACACCGAACCGGTTCTTATTCTCGATCAGATCATTTAACTGTACCTGTGCATCTTCATCCAGTCCCGCCTGCTGCAAAAGACTTCTGTAAAATGCAACCTCTCCCAGCTCTACCTGAAACTCCTTTAATCCAGCCGCCTTTAAACAGTCAATAACCATAGCGATCATCTCAGCATCTGCATCCGGTGAATCATCGCCGATCAGTTCTGCGCCGGATTCCGCACGTTCTTTCAGATAACCCTGATAACTGGTGTTATTCTTAAAAGTACGCTCTAAATAGCAAAGGCGAAGAGGCATATCATCATCCATAAAGTATTTTGCCACACATCTGGCCACTGCCGGGGTCATATCCGGCCTAAGTACCAGCATGTTGTTGTCCCGGTCAAAAAACTTGAACATTTCCTGGGCGCCTACGCTTCCGCGGTCTTCATTAAAAATATCTGCATATTCAAAACTTGGGGTCTGGATATGCTCATAACCGTACAAATATAATGTATGGAGTATCTTCTCCTGAACTGCCAGCTTTCTGCGGCACTCTCCGTTATATATGTCCCTGACTCCCTCTGGAGTGTGGATCAGCTTGTTTTTCTTTGTCATGGCACATCTCCCTTATCTTGACCTCATTATTTGTCCGTATTTCATGCGCTGCATGTACGGTACTACCATTTACTGCACGTTCATCACATACTTTATCATGGTAGAGTGATAATTCGTTAACGTGTTTCTTATTATAAAGGCTAACCCCTTCCTTGTCAACGTCTTTCTCAATCTTTTAAAGCTGCTTCATTTTTTCTATGCCGGCTCCATTTTACTCTTCCTTTTTATTTTCTCTCTGATTTAAATCAATGGCTAATGGCTCTAAATAATGAACATACATATCCCGGTGAGACCGTATTTTCCAGTTTTTATCAATCTCATCGTAAGTAAAGCTTTTCCTTCCTCCCGTTTCCATGCGGTCCCAGAATTTTTTCACATCCTTAAAAGGAACATAATACATTTCATCTAAGGCTGTATAATGAATGATAATAAAAGATATACCCCCCTGCTGTTCAAATTCTTCCATAAACCGGATCTGGTGGGGATGGATATTCTGAAGAGGAAAGGTTTTTACCGCACATTCCTTAGCATCAAAACATACCGGTATTCCCTGTACCGCCCCGATATAATCCACCGTACTTTTCTGATCAAAATATGCCAGTGTGATGTGGCGGCTTGCCTTATCAATCTCGATGGGTGTGACAGGTGTAGGGATTTTCTGTATCAGTGCCAACCTTTTCTCCCTGTAACTGTCATTTGTATGATTGATCAGATCCTCCAAGGTCGATCCCCGAAGTCCTCTGGTTTTCCATGTTCCCATGTTCTGCTGTCCTTTCGTAAATTTAATTCTTTACTGTACATGTGTGTGCAGCAAACAACATAATCGTTACCATTCATGCGTTGCATGACCAGCAACATAAACTCTGTTAATCAGTGTACCATATTAGAAACATATTTGCCATTCTTCCTTTTTTGCTTTATACTAAAGAGAAAAAATATCAATTACGAGGTATGACAATGGAACCATCAAAAGTTTATTTTACCGATTTCCACACCGTTGCCTTTGGGGACGGACTTCCTGCTAAGTTAAAAAAGCTGATCAAAAAAGCCGGTATTGAACAACTGGATATGGACGGCAAATTTGTAGCCATTAAAATGCATTTCGGAGAACTGGGAAACATCAGCTATCTTCGTCCGAATTACGCAAAAGCGGTGGCAGACGTTGTAAAGGAACTGGGAGGAAAACCTTTTTTAACTGACTGCAACACCATGTATCCGGGAAGCCGCAAAAATGCTTTGGAACATCTGGAATGTGCCTGGGAAAATGGATTTACACCACTGACTGTAGGATGTCCGATCCTGATCGGTGATGGCTTAAAGGGTACAGATGATGTAGCCGTACCTGTCAATGGCGGAGAATATGTAAAAGAAGCAAAGATCGGCCGTGCCATCATGGATGCTGACGTATTTATCAGTCTGACCCATTTTAAAGGCCATGAAATGACCGGTTTTGGCGGAGCGATCAAAAATATCGGAATGGGCTGCGGTTCCAGAGCCGGAAAGAAAGACCAGCACTGCAGCGGAATTCCTCATATTGAAGAATCTGCGTGCAGAGGCTGCCGCAAATGCCAGAAAGAATGTGCAAACGGAGGCCTTGTTTTTGATGAAGCTGCCAGAAAAATGCATGTAGATGAGGAACACTGCGTAGGCTGCGGCCGCTGTCTTGGCGCCTGCAACTTTGATGCCATTGCCTTTAATAACTATTCTGCCAATGAACTGTTGAACTGCCGTATGGCTGAGTATACAAAAGCAGTCGTTGACGGCCGTCCTAACTTCCACATTTCCCTGGTTGTAGACGTATCCCCTAACTGCGACTGCCATGGCGAAAATGACGTGCCAATCCTTCCAAATATCGGAATGTTCGCCTCTTTTGACCCACTGGCACTGGATCAGGCCTGTGTAGATGCCTGTCTGAAAGCTACCCCAATGCCAGGAAGTCAGCTTGCTAAAAACATGGCAAAGAAAGATTTTACCGATCATCATGACCATTTCTGCAACTCTGCACCGGAATCCGAATGGAAAAGCTGTTTAGAGCACGCCGAAAAGATCGGTCTTGGATCCAGAGAATACGAACTGATCGTCATGTAACAGCTGCCAAAGCAAAAGCTTACGTTCATACAAAAATCGCCCAGACTTTTTTTGTCTGAGCGATTTTTTACTGTCTATTTATTTTTATCTTCTATTTCTATGATGATCACGCATCTGCTTCACTGGAAAATCTTGCTGCCTGCTCTGCGATCAATTCTTTGTCCTCAAAATAATTGATCTTCATAGCACGCTTCATTTCTGCAAGAGTCTGTGCTGCTTTCTTTTCAGCCTTGATGCTTCCCTCTTCCAGGATCTTGTATACAGCCGGGATATCCTTTGCGATCTCTTTTCTGCGCTCCCTGATAGGGCGCAGTTCATCCTGGATCACGTTGTTTAAGAACTTCTTCACCTTAACATCGCCAAGTCCGCCTCTTGTATAATGAGCCTTTAATTCATCTAAATTCTTGTAATCTGGCAGATATTTTTCAAAATGCTCATCACGGCAGAATGCATCCAGATAAATAAATACAGGATTTCCTTCAACCTGTCCCGGATCCTGAACACGCAGATGGTTTGGATCTGTAAACATGGACATGATCTTCTTCTTGATCTCTTCTTCAGAATCAGACAGATAGATGCAGTTTCCTAAAGACTTGCTCATCTTTGCCTTTCCATCGATACCTGGAAGACGCAGGCACGCTTTATTGTCTGGAAGCAGGATCTCCGGCTCTACCAGATTTCCGCCATATACAGTATTGAATTTGTGAACGATCTCACGGGTCTGTTCGATCATCGGAGCCTGGTCTTCGCCTACCGGAACAGTGGTTGCCTTAAATGCTGTAATATCTGCTGCCTGGCTGATCGGATAGGTAAAGAAACCAACCGGGATGCTGGTCTCGAAATTACGCATCTGGATCTCAGACTTTACAGTAGGATTACGCTGTAATCTGGATACAGTTACCAGATCCATATAATAGAAAGTCATCTCGCAAAGTTCCGGAACCTGGGACTGGATAAATAAAGTGGATTTTGCAGGATCCAGACCACATGCCAGATAATCTAAAGCTACCTCGATGATATTCTGACGTACTTTTTCAGGGTTATCTGCGTTATCTGTAAGAGCCTGCGCATCTGCGATCATAATATAAATTTCATCAAACTCACCGGAATTTTGAAGTTCTACTCTTCTCTTTAAAGAGCCTACATAATGTCCTACATGAAGGCGTCCTGTTGGGCGGTCGCCGGTTAATATAATTTTTCCCATTGTATCTTTATCCTCTCGTTATACCGCGGACTCACATTTACACACTTGTACATCCGCGTTTATTTTATAAGCATACCCCAAAGCCACTTTTCTGTCAAGAATCTGCCTCAAGTCCCTCACCTTTTAACACCTTTTTAAAGGCTGCAGGTAAAGGTGCAATAAACTCTTTTCCTTCCAGATACTCAAGGGGCTGGGGCAGTTTTTGTGGCATTACCAGTTTCCAGGAATGGAGCAGCTGGGAACGGACTTTATATTTTTTCTGGATCCGTTCATTTACTGCCTTATCCCCATATTTAAAATCTCCAAAAATAGGATGTCCGATGGATGCCAGATGGGCGCGGATCTGATGGCTGCGTCCGGTGATCAGAGTTACCCGTAAAAGTGTTGCTGTATCACTGCTCTTTACCGGAACATATTCTGTCATAATAGGAACACTGTCTTCCACTTCCAAAGGATAGATCTGCACTGTATTCTTCGCTTCATCCTTTTTTAAGAAACCAGCGATCATCTGAGGCTTGTCGATCTTTCCTTTCACAATACACTGGTAATACTTATGGATACTGCGGTCCTTTAAAACTCCGTTCATGATCTGAAGGCCCTGTAAAGAAGTTCCTGCTACCACAAGCCCACTTGTATTACGGTCTAAGCGGTTGCAGATAGAAGGCCGGAAGGTACGCAGCTGACTCACAGGCAGGTGTCCGGAATCAATGAGGTAATTTAAAATATGCTCATTTAATGAAACATCTCTCTCTTTTGCCTTCTGGGAAAGCATACCTGATGGCTTATTTACGATCAGGATATTCTTATCCTCATATACAATAGAAAGCTCTGTTTTCTTCTTGTTCAGCGTACCGGAAGCCGGGGCTTTTTCCGTTGGCAGAGGCGATGAAAATTTTTCAATGGTTTCATCTGCCAGAAACAGGCTGATCACATCCCCTTCTTCTACACGCTCCGAACCGTCACACTTTTTCCCATTTAAAGTAATATTCTTCTTGCGCATCATTTTATAGAGAAAGCCTTTTCCTGCCTGGCTTAAATATTTATTCAAAAGCTTGTCAAGTCTTTGTCCTGCCTCATTAGAGGCTACTTCCAATTTCTGCATATTCTGCTTTTGTCTCCTGTTTTTCTGTTATAGGCTCTCAGAATCTGTTTCCGGGCCTTTATCCTTACCAGCGTTCTTTTCCTGGTGCATACTCGATTTTTTCCATGATATCTAAGATCAGGCTGTGAGGCAGCACTTTCGCAAGCAAGCGGAATGCCTTCATAAAAATACCATATACAGAAACTTCTCTTCCTGCAATGCTGTCCCGGATAGCCTTGGCGACTACTTTTCCCGGATCTGCCATGACCAGTTTTTTATATAATGGAATTTCACCAGTTGTCTGTGCAATATCGAAAAATTCTGTACGCACAGGTCCCGGGCAAATAGCAGTTACAAATATCTTTCTGGTCTTAAGCTCTCTGTTTAAAGCACGGCTGTAGCTTAATACATAAGCCTTTGATGCCGCATATACTGCAAATCCCGGCTGGGGCAGAAAAGCGGCACTGGAAGCAAACTGCAGAATACGGCTGTTCTGGGGCATAAAGGGAAGTACCATCGTAGTGACCGCAGTCAGAGCTTCACAATTTACCTGTATCATTCCCACTTGATCTTTTTCAGAAAGATCACATACATTGCCGATCTTTCCAAAGCCAGCCCCATTTACCAGAAATTTCACCTGAGGTTTTAAGCGGACCAATTCATCCTTTAAAATCCCTCTGTCTTTTTCCTGACTCAGATCCAGGGCAAATTTACGAACCGGGATATTTACATTTTCTTCCAGTTTCTCAAGACGCTCTTTTCTTCTTCCTACTGCCCAGATTTCATCCAGTCCCGGAAACTGCTCCCATAAACGGATGGCACATTCCCATCCCATTCCAGAGGAAGCACCTGTTACAACAGCTATCTTCATTATCAGCTTCCTTTCTTTTTATGAACGTTTCGTATACCCTTCTTTTTTCCTGCCGGTTTTGCTGCATTCATCCTGTTGCCGGATGACTTTTCCAGACTTCTTCCGCCTGAAAGCTTGCCATTTATACTCTGGCTGTTTCCACTCTTACTGTTTCCACGCTTTTCGCCTGCATTCTTACCTGCAGCTGTCTTTTCATGTCCGTAAAACTCCTTCTCCCCGTGGGCACTCTTATCAAAGTTTCTGGGCTTGATCAGACATTTCTTATCAAAACCGATCAGATCTGTCCTTCCGGCGATCTTAAGAGCTTCTGCCACCAGATCATAGTTCTTTGGATTCCGGTACTGGATCAGAGCCCTCTGCATTGCCTTCTCATGGGGATTAACCGGTACATATACCTTTTCCATGGTCCGGCAGTCATATCCTGTATAATACATGCAGGTAGAAATAGTAGATGGCGTTGGGTAAAAGTCCTGTACCTGCTCCGGCATGTACCCCAGATCCCGTAAATACTCCGCCAGCTCTACTGCCTCTTTCATAGAAGAACCTGGATGAGAAGACATAAGATAAGGCACCAGATACTGATCCTTTCCCAGCTTCTCATTCATCTGCTTATATTCTTTTACAAATTCCCGGTAAACACTGTTTTTAGGCTTTCCCATACGCATAAGTACCTTATCTGCCACATGCTCCGGTGCTACCTTCAACTGGCCGCTTACATGGTATTCACAAAGTTCCCGAAGAAACTTCTTTCCCGGATCCTTTAACAGATAGTCAAAACGGATACCGGAACGAATAAATACCTTCTTAACTTTCGGGATCGCCCGCAGCTTTCTTAAAAGGGAAATATAATCACTGTGATCTGCCCGCAGGTTCTTACATGGCTCCGGGAACAGACACTGTTTATTAGGACACGCACCTTTGGTCATCTGCTTTTCACAGGCCGGAAAACGGAAATTGGCAGTAGGTCCTCCAACATCATGGATATATCCCTTAAAATCCGGTTCTTCTGTAAGAAGTTTCGCCTCATTTACCAGGGATTCATGACTTCTTGCCTGAATGATCCTTCCCTGATGGAAGGTCAGGGCGCAGAAACTGCAGGCTCCGAAGCAGCCGCGGTTGCTGATCAGGCTGAATTTGATCTCCCGGATCGCCGGGATACCTCCGGCTGCCTCATAAGACGGATGATAATTTCTCATATAAGGCAGATCATATACATCATCCATTTCCTCCTGGGTCAATGGCTTAGCCGGCGGATTCTGCACCACAAAAACCTTACCCTCATAAGGTTCAACCAGCCTCTTTCCGGAAAATGGATCTGTATTGCTGTACTGGATAAAAAAGCTCTCTGCATATTTCTTCTTATCTTCCAGAAGCTCCGTATAATCCGGAAGCAGCTTATAATCATAAACAGATTCCAGGCTTTTTGTTTTATAAACAGTACCATCAATAAAAGTAATATCCTTAATATCCAGTCCGCTGTCTAAGGCATCTGCCAGCTCCACAATGGAATGTTCTCCCATTCCATAGGAAATAATGTCTGCCTGGGCATCCAGCAAAACAGACCGTTTCATCTTATTAGACCAGTAATCATAATGAGCCAGGCGGCGCAGGCTTGCCTCGATGCCTCCGGCAATGATCGGAACATCCTTATAGGCGGAGCGAATCAGGTTACAGTATACCACTACCGCATAATCCGGTCGTTTTCCCATAACTCCCCCTGGAGTATAAGAATCCTCTTTTCTGCGCTTTTTTGATACGGAATAATGGTTCACCATGGAATCCATATTTCCCGCGGATACTAAAAATCCCAGTCTTGGCCGGCCTAAGATCTGGATGCTCTTATTGTCCTTCCAGTCCGGCTGGGCAATAATACCTACCTTATAGCCATGGGCTTCCAATAATCTTGAAATGATCGCCGGTCCAAAAGACGGGTGATCTACATAGGCATCACCGGAAATATAAACAAAATCACACTGTTCCCATCCGCGTTTTTTCATATCCTCTTTGTTAATAGGCAAATAATCATGTACCATTTATAAAACCTCGTAAAAATCATGGATCAGCCGGTCAGCCAGCTGTTCCTTTTCCTCTTTCATCTTCTCTGAAAATGCATCTTCCACTGCAATTACTTTCATTCCTGCATTTTTTCCAGCCATGATCCCTGCAGGCACATCTTCAAATACCAGACAGCTCTCAGGCTTAACTCCCAGACGTCTTGCCACTTCCAGATAAATATCCGGAGCCGGTTTTCCTGCTGTCACTTCACAGGCAGTAGCTACCACCTGGAAATATTTTTCCAATCCCAACGACTTTAATACAGCATCTACCATCTCTCTGCCATTACTGGTAGCAATACCTGCCTTTATGCCTCTTATGGTAATTTCTTCTAAAAATTCCCGTACTCCCGGCTTTACAGGTACTTCCTTCTGGTATTTTTCCAGAGACATCTCCACCCATGCCTGTTTGATCTCATCAATAGAATCTGGCAGATTAAACCGCTCTTTAAAATACACAGCTGTCTCAGAAAAACTCATCCCTTCAATGGATTTTTGCAGATCCGGTGGGCACGTTAGACCATATCGTCCCAGATATTCAATATCAATGGCCTCCCACATCCACATGGAGTCTACCAATGTACCGTCTAAATCAAACAACACAGCGGATACGCCATCCAAAATATGG
The DNA here is from genome assembly GCA_900543885.1 of uncultured Clostridium sp. GTDB lineage: Bacteria > Bacillota > Clostridia > Lachnospirales > Lachnospiraceae > Enterocloster. Next base: position 18,604 of record UQTA01000027.1, on the reverse strand, counting down.
GTTCTGTCTTTTTCATTCATCTTTCGCTCCAGGGCCTTTAACTCTTTTTCCTTTAATCCCCGGTACTCTCCCGGTTTTAAAGAAGGATCCAGTACCAGCGGTCCCATGGTCACACGCTTTAAGTATACCACCTTGCATCCAAGAACTTCAAACATCCGTTTTACCTGATGGAATTTTCCTTCATGGATCCGGAGAGAAACAGCTGTCAGTCCTTCTTTCATTCCTTCCTGAGGAGGTAATATTACAAGCTCTGCCGGAAGTGTTTTTACTCCTTCTTCAATCACAAGACCTTCCTTCATCTGCTTTTTCGCATCCTTTGGAAGTGTCCCCTCTATATAGGCCAGATAGATCTTATCTACATGTTTTTTGGGAGAAAGAAGTTCATGAGCCATAGCTCCGTCATTGGTAATAAGCAGTAACCCTTCTGTATCCAGATCCAGGCGTCCTACCGGGAACAGATCCTTTCGCAGTGCAGAACCGATCAGACTTATTACGGTAGGATACTTCCCATCTTCTGTAGCAGAAACTGTACCTGCCGGTTTATTTAACATAAAATATTCTGTGTGAGCATATGAAACCGGCTGCCCGTCCAGTAAAACTGCGTCCTTTTCAGGATCTATTTTTTCATCTGTTGCCTTTATCACAATTCCATTGATTTGAATGCGCCCCTTTTTGGCCATTTCTTTGATCTGGCTGCGGGTTCCCTTTCCCATTTCCACCAGGAACTTATCCAAGCGCATACTGGAATTAGAAGCTTTTTTCTTCTTTTCTGTCATTTTCCATCCTCATTCTATTCTGTTCTCTTAGAATCTTTCTGCAGCTTCTTTTGTCAAAAGTGCAATAAAGCTCAGGGAGAACATTATGATCTGCGGCCGCTTTACTGCCAGCGCCAGCCTGCATAATACTTATTTTTAAGTGTCATTCCATTGCCCTTTGCCCAGCCTAAAGGAAAACCTTCTACGGTAACCAGGCACCAGCCCTTTATCGGTTCTTCCCCATTTACAAGGCTTAAGGTCTCGCCTTTTAAATAACGGATCACACGGTCATCCTCTGTTTTTAAGTCAAAGCGTACCGGATATTCTTCTTTCTTTAATGCCATTGCAAAAGCCTGGGATGGCTCAAAACGCCCTTTCTTTAACTCTCCCAAATGAAGTCCCGTCCGTAAAAAGCGCAAAGGCAGACCCGTCCTCAAACCTTCCGGCAGATAATAAACCTGTTCATCGCGGATATAAATGCGGCTTAGATCCCAGTCTCTTTTACAACTTTCCAGGAATTTTATCAGATCTTCCTGTTTTTGCGCTTCCTTTTTCCGCTTTGCTGCCTCTTTATCCGTTCCTGCTGTTTGCAAAACAGCTGCACCACTGTCCATGCCATTCTCTTTCTTATGGAACAATGCCAGAAAATGCCCTTCTCCCTGGATCCTGTGGGGGAACAGACGCCCAGTCTCACAATAGCCGAATCCATCTGAAAGTCCCTTAAACTGCTCTTTATCAATGGGGATCAGCTCCATAGACGGGTAATTTTCTAAAATATAGGCTACATTCTCCTCATCTTCCTTCTTTGAGAAAGTACAGGTAGAATAAAGCATCATTCCTCCCGGCTTCAGCATAGTTACAGCCTGCTCTAATATTTCTCTCTGGATCGGGCTGTAATAAGCAGGACCTCTGCTTACCCAGTCTTTTACCATATCTTCTTCTCTGCGAAACATCCCTTCTCCTGAGCAGGGAGCATCTATGAGGATCTTATCAAAAAATTCCGGCCATACAGCCGCCAGTTTTTCCGGTTCTTCACTTAAAACACAAATGTTTTCTGCCCCGGCCAGCTCCAGGTTTTTAAGAAGGGCCCTGGCTCTGGAATAACTGATATCATTGGAGACCAGCATTCCTTTTCCCTGTAATTTTGCAGCCAATTCTGTACTTTTCCCTCCAGGTGCTGCGCATACATCAAGCACTCTGTCCCCCGGCTCTATGGGAAGGACAGCCGCCGGTGCCATGGCACTCGGTTCCTGGAGATAATAAAGTCCCGCATAATAATAAGGATGTCTGGCCGGACGCTCTGTATCCTCATAATAAAAGCCTTTTTGTGTCCAGTCCACAGGTGCCAGCTTCAGTTGGGACAGACTTTTAAATTCCTCCGGTGTGATCTTTAAGGTATTTACACGCAGTCCTGGCTTCCAGGCTTCTTCATAGCTTTTTATATATGCCTCATATTCATCACCCAAAAGCTGTTTCATTTCTTTTAAAAATGCTTCCGGCAGCTGTTTTACATCCGTCATATCCTGCTCCTTTTATTTGATATTTAACGTTATTTTCCAAAAGATCCCGCCATATATTAAAACAAACCCTTTTTTACTAAGAGGACATATGAAACGGATCCTGTTAAGCCTTTTTACTCTCTTTTTTCTCATCCTGCTTCTGGGCTTCCCCTCTGCTGCTTTAGAAGGTGCCAGAAACGGGCTCTTGCTCTGGGCTTACACCGTTTTACCTGCCTTACTGCCCTTTATGATCGTAACCGGCATCATTGCAGCTTTGGACATCGTAAACCTTGCTGTGCGGCCCTTTTTCCCTTTGTTATCCGGCTTTTTTCATTTTTCCCAACCTGCATGTTTTGTTTTTCTCACCGGTTTGCTGTGCGGTTATCCTATGGGTGCGAAAATGGACCGTGATCTGCTGGAAAGAGACCAGATCACACCCACAGAAGCAAAGTATCTTCTTGCTGTCTGCAACCATCCCAGTCCCATGTTCCTTACCGGCTACACTGCACTGGAAGGGCAAAAGCTATTCCCGGCTTCCAAGTCTTTTCCACTGATCATCTTCCTGATTGCCCTTTATCTGCCTGTTTTTCCTGTTTCCATCCTTGCAAGGCATTATTATGAAAAAAAAGAGCGAAACGCCAAAAACACAGGTTTCATCTATGATCCGGCCAAAAGTGGCAAAACAACAGAAAAATCAAAAGCTTTCTCTCTGGATGACCACCTGATAAGCTGCCTTGAAACCATGGAAAAAATCGGGCTTTATATTATGCTGTTCTCCATTTTGTCTTTGTACCTGTTCAGATTTCCTCTGCCTGGTCCGATCCTTTTCAAATCAGCTCTTATGGGACTTTTAGAGATCACCACCGGCATCCGGACGATCTGTGAAAATGTATCTGGGCTTCCCGGACTGCTTTTAATCACCGCCTCCGTTTCCTTTGGCGGTATCAGCGGCATTTTCCAGACCCGCAGCGTCCTTTCTACAAGCAGCGACAGAAAAAATGCCGGACTTTCCATCCGGCATTATATCTTCTGGAAAGCCCTTCACAGTTTACTTTCCTGCGCATTTTTATTTGTTTTATGGAAGTTTTATGCTTCTTCCTTCTTTTCTTCCTGAGGTGCTGCCTGTGTCTCTGGCTCCTGCTGTACCAGTCCAGGTGACAGTTCCTTACGGTTATTTGTCACAATATCATAGCTTGACTGCATGGAACTCATAAAGGAATCGAAGCGTCCCTTTGCAGTTTCCATGGTGTGATCCATAATATTCTGAAGGCTGCGCAGCATATCATCTGTATACTGGATCGCTCCCTGACGGATATTGTTTGCATCATTGACCGCTGAGTCTACGATCGCCTGAGCCTGGATATTTGCCTGCTCAACTACCTCATTTGCTCGTGCATAAGCACGCTGCATGATCTCATGATCATTAACCATCTCTGTTGTCTGGGCATCTGCCTGTGCTACCATGGAATTAGCCTGCTGGGTAGCCTGTTCTACCATACTGTTTGCCTGCTCTGTAGCCTGGGCGATCATAGAATCAGACTGCTTTTTAGCATCTGCCAGCATAGAATCAGACTGAGCCTGGGCATCGCTTAAAATGGTCTCCTGCTGGCTGATGATCTTCTGGTATTTCTTAATCTCATCCGGGATACGCATACGAAGCTCTACTAACAGCTCTTCCATTTCTTCCTTATTTACAATGATCTTACTGTTAGATAATGCCTGGAATTTACAACTGTCTATGTATTCTTCAATTTCACTGATCAACTGTTCAATTCTGCTCATTTTATCGTTCTCCTTTGGTTTCTTTCATACTCTATACATAATTCTATACGTTTTTCATCTCATCCAGTTTTTCTCTCACCCTTTTCGCAACAATAGGATGTAAAAACTCTTTGATCTCGCCGTCAAATTCCGCGATCTCTTTTACAATACTGGAACTGAGATAGGAATATTTCAGATTGGTAGTTAAAAATATGGTGTCGATCTCCGGTGCGATCACACGGTTGGTCTGCGCCATCTGAAGTTCATACTCAAAATCTGTGATCGCTCTTAAACCTCTTACGATCACATTTGCCTGATTCTGGCGGACAAAATCGATCAGAAGTCCCTGGAAAGACTGCACCTCCACATTGGGGATGTCCGCTGTGACCTCTTTTAAAAGCTCTACTCTTTCCTCTGCTGTAAACAGCGGTGATTTAGACCGGTTTCTTAAAACACCGATGATCACTTTATCAAACATCTTTGCTGTACGTCGGATAATATCAATATGTCCTAATGTAACCGGATCGAAACTTCCCGGATATACTGCGACTCTCATTTATGCCCCCTTGCCAGCAAATATATGCTTGTTGGTCTTGTATACTTTTTCTTTTATCATATGAAAGCCCGCATCAGAAAGCCAGTCAAAATTTGTTTCCTTCGAAGCTTCTATAATAATCAGCGTATTTTCTGTCACCATAGGTGAACCGGCAAGATATTCCAGCACACGGTTTTCAAACTCATGGTTATATGGCGGATCCATAAAAATAATATCAAACCGCGGATTTCTTCCTTCTAATTTTTTAAGTCCGGCGATCACATCGCAATTTAATATCAGAGCCCCTTCTTCTAAATGGGTTCGGTTTAAATTTTCCCGGATACAGGAAACAGCTTCCGGATTGTTTTCCACAAAAAATGCCTGTTTTGCGCCCCGGCTTAAAGCTTCAATACCGATAGCTCCGCTTCCGGAAAACAGGTCCAGAAATGTACATCCCGGAATCTGGGTATTTAACATATTAAATAAAGTTTCCTTGATCCGGTCTGTGGTAGGTCTTGTATCCATACCTTCTATTGTTTTTAAAAGCAGCCTTCTTGCGCTGCCTGCGATAACTCTCATGTAATATAAACTCCTGTATAAGCAGTCAGGTTCATCCTATCTGCTTTGTTTTCATTCCCAACAAGTATAATATGAAAATTTACTTAATACAAGGTTTTTTTATGGATTTTGCATTTTTTAACAATTTACGCAGAACCTTCTAGTGTATTATCTTAAGATGGTCACATACTAAGAACGTAACAAACAACAAGCTCTTAAAACAAAAGAGCATTTCCCAATTAAGGAGGCGTTTTATTATGTCTAACAACACAAACAAAACAAACGTACCTGAAGCCAAGGAAGCCATGGACCGATTTAAAATGGAGGTAGCAAACGAACTTGGAGTACCTTTAAGCAACGGCTATAATGGCAACCTTACCTCTGCGCAGAACGGTTCTGTAGGCGGCTATATGGTCAAGAAAATGATCGAGAACCAGGAACGCCAGATGGCAGGTAAGTAAAACTCCTTAGTTCTAAGAAAAGATCACCCCAGGCAGAATCGCTTCTGTCCGGGGTGGTTTTTGTGTACCAGGAAATTCCGCTGGAATTTAGTTCTGTGGCCCATACATCTTTAACAGTTGGATCTTTGTTTCTCCTGTATTTATAATAGAATAATTTTCATCCCCGGCAGGTACAAAAAACTGGGAATTTCTTTCTATCTGATACTCTTTTGTTTCTGTTTTCAAAATGCCCTTACCAGACAAGATATAAAGGCAGGAAAATACTTCCTCTTCCTTAAATTCCTTTGTTTCTCTCTTTTCAATGGTATACTGTTCCATCTTAAAGCAAGGGGTATCCTCATAACCTACCAGACAGTGGCCTCCATTTTCCAGTACTCTTTCCCTGATGCAGGCATCTTCCCTTGTAGCAGCTTCACCTGCTCCCACATAGTGAAAACACTCAAACATCTTTTCAAATCCCAGTCCCTGATGGCACATACTATCATCAATGGTGTAGCCGGAAGGTGTCACTTTTTCTACCCTTATGGTATAATCGGTAGGTTCCTGGATCTCAATTAAAGTACAACCTGCTCCAATAGCATGGGGAACACCGCCCTTTACCAGATATGTTTCTCCCGGCTTTACCTCCAGGCAATTCATCAGACTTAACATCCGATCATAATCCTGTTCAAAGAAACATTCTTCCCATTCTTTTCTGGTAATGCCTTCTTTAAATCCCAGATAAAGACATGGCTTTTCTTCACAGTCTTCTCTTGCATTTAAAATATGCCAGCACTCCGTCTTTCCAAAAGGACTTCCAAAAAGACGTTTTGCTGTCTCCCTGTCCGGATGCACCTGCACTGTAAGGCGTTCTTTGCTGTCGATCATTTTAATAAGAACGCCTGGCGTGTTGCCCCAGGTTTCTACATGCTTTTTTCCCAATATTCCTTCCGGGTCAGACTCTATGTATTCTTTCAAGGTCTTTCCGTCATATTCTCCCCCTGCTATTTTACATAAGCCTTCACATATTTCTTCCCGCCCCGCGTTAAAAGCCCTTGTTACAGAATACATCCATTCTTCCGGAAAATGACTGTCATCTGCCTTTTCATCGCCATGGATCTTTCCGATCTCTCTTCCTCCAAGATAGGTTCTCCATACTCTTTCACCCAACACACAAACAGGTTCTCTCTTCATAGCATTTTCCTCCTTACAGGTTCAGCTTCTCATACCGGTCTCCCAGGTAAGAATCTACCTGACGTTTTAATTCCAGATGCTCTTCCTTCTCCAGTTCCGGATCATCATCTAATATCTCATTAACCTCTTCGGAGACCTGCTTTAACAGGTTTGCATCTGTAAATACATCACCAATGCGAAATTCCAGATCACCGCTCTGGCGCACACCAAAAATATCTCCCGGTCCGCGAAGTTTTAAGTCTTCCGATGCAATATAAAATCCATCATTGGAACGGTTTAATATATCCAGGCGCTCCATAGTATCTTTTCCACCGGAGCCATTGACCATAATGCAATAGGACTGGTAGCTTCCGCGCCCTACACGTCCCCTTAGCTGATGCAGCTGAGCCAGACCAAAACGCTCTGCATTTTCGATCATCATCACAGTAGCATTGGGCACATTCACTCCAACCTCGATAACCGTTGTAGATACAAGTACCTGGATCTCCCCCGCTGCAAACCGCTCCATGATCTTATTTTTCTCTTTTGCCTTCATTTTCCCGTGAAGATATTCTACATTTATAGATTCCGGCAGTGCATTTTTAAGTGTTTTTGAATAATCAAGGACATTCTCTCCTTCAATCATCTCACTGGCTTCTACCATAGGACAGATCACATAAGCCTGACGGCCTGCTTCTACCTGTTTTTCTATAAAGGCATAAGCTTTTGGCCGGTAGCTGGTATCTACCACACAGTTTTTGATCACCTGGCGGCCTGCCGGAAGCTCATCGATCACAGAAATATCCAGATCCCCATATAAGATGATCGCCAAAGTACGTGGAATCGGTGTTGCACTCATAACCAGCACATGGGGTGTTTCCCCTTTTTCACTTAAAAGCTCTCTCTGGCCAACACCAAAACGATGCTGTTCATCTGTGATGACCAGAGCCAGTTTATCATAGACCACCTTCTCCTGGATCAGCGCATGAGTCCCCACAATAATATCTGCCTCATGGGAAGCTGTTTTTTCATAGGCAATGCGCTTTTCTTTTGCTGTCATAGAACCGGTGATAAGGACAACTTTTTTATCAATGCCGCAGCTTTCAAACATCTTTGTAATAGATTCAAAATGCTGTCTTGCCAATACTTCTGTAGGCACCATAAGAGCACCCTGATATCCGTTTTCTGCCGCTGCAAGCAGCGCAAGTATGGCAATAACCGTTTTTCCGGAACCAACATCTCCCTGAACCAGCCGGTTCATCACACAGCCTTTTTTAAGATCTGAAAATACTTCCTGCAGGGTACGTTCCTGAGCAGCAGTCAGCGCATATGGCAGAGACTCCTTTAACTGTCTGGTCTCTTCCCCCGGCCGGATCACAAACTCTGTTTTCCTTCCTTCTCTGCTCTCCTTTAAACGGCGCACACCTACCAGGAACATAAAGAACTCATCAAATACCAGGCGTTTTCTGGCAAACAGCAATTCTTTCTGGTCTTTTGGAAAATGAATATGCTCTAAAGCATAATTAATCTCTGCCAGTTCGTATTTCCTGCGAAGAAAAGCGGGCATGTACTCCCGCTTCATCTGCCTGTTTTCCAAGGCCTGTTTTTGTGCTTTTACAATGGTTTTATTACTTAAGCCTCTTGTCTGACCATAAACCGGCTGCATGGAATTAACCACATTTTCATAGGCTTCTTCTGTAAAAACCTCCGGCTGCTCCATCATCAGACGGCCCCGTTTTTTCACCACTTTTCCGCGGAACACATACATCTGACCGCTTTTAATATTAGCCCGCATATAAGGCATATTATACCAGGCTAACTGCAGGGCACCTGTCAGATCCCGCACATAGGCAGACACCATTTGAATCTTACCTGTGCGCAGAAGATCCGGCGGTTTAGGGAGGACTGCTGCCACACTCATGACCATCTGCTCTTTTAACTGTCCTACCGGCACCGGCGGTTCATACGTGTCATATGCCCTTGGATAATAAGAAAGGAGGTCATCAATGGTGATGACCCCTAATTTTTCAAATAATTTTCCAGTTTTTTCTCCGATTCCCTTTAAGGAACTAATAGGTTCTTTGTTGCTGTTTATCATGCTTTTGCCTGCTCCAGTGCATTTAAACCTAATTTGATCGCACCCATGATACCCTGATCATCATGAAGACTTGCCGGAACGATATAGTTGTCCATATCCTGCAATTCTTTGGTGTTGATATAACCTGCTACCATATCCTTTACTTTTTCACGGATCATCTTAAACAGCTGTTCCTGATGCATGACACCGCCGCCTAAAATAATCTTTTGAGGAGAAAGGATCATAATATAATCAGTAAGTGCCTGTGCGATGTAGTAGCTTTCCATCTCCCAGACTTTTTCATCATCTTTTAATTCAATGGCTTTCTTTCCCCATCTTGCTTCAATGGAAGGACCACTTGCAAAACCTTCAAAGCAATTGGCGTGGCTTGGGCAGATGCCGCCTTTTTCATCTTCCGGATGACGATTTAACAGGATATGTCCGCCTTCCGGATGGAGCATGCCATGAAGAAGTCTTCCATTTGCCCATACGCCGACACCAACACCTGTTCCGATCGTAATATAGATCACGCTGTCTAATCCCTTAGCGCAGCCATAAGTTACTTCACCCAGACAGGAGCCGTTAACATCTGTATCAATTCCCATAGGAACATTTAATTCCTTCTTAAGACTACCCAGTAAATCCTTGTTTCTCCATGCCAATTTCGGGGTTTCCAGGATGTAACCGTAATTGTCTGACTTTGGATCCACTCCCACAGGTCCAAATGCACCAACTCCCAGCGCTTCAATCCCCTTATCCTTGAAGTATGCTGTGATCTTCGGAATCGTCTCCTCCGGGGTAGTGGTCGGAATAGAGATCTGTTCCATAATAGTTCCGTCTTCTTTTCCCAGCGCGCAAACCATTTTTGTTCCGCCTGCTTCCAGTGCTCCTATTAACATATTTTTTCTCCCCTTATTTATTTATTATTATGTTCGTTACAGTAACCTTCTACTTTCTCCGTCTTCCTACAAAGCGAAGAAGATACACAAACAGATTGATAAAGTCAAGATAAAGCTGTAATGCTGCAAAAATGGAAGATTTTGCTGCCATCTCAGGCACATTTCCGTAATAACTGTAGAATGCCTGGATCTTCTTTGCATCATAGGCAGTAACGATCAGGAAAATGAAAATACCGATGCCGCATACAATGGTTTCATAAGCAGACAGGTTAATGAACATAGACAGCAGCCAGAAGCCTGCTAAAAAGATCAGTCCTGCCATCATAAACGGGCGAAGGGCAGAGAAATTGATATTTCCAAAATATCCGATCAATGCCATAATACCGAAAAACGCAGCTGTGATTGCAAATGCCATCCATAAAGACAACACATCAAATGCCAGGAAATAAATGCTGAAAACAATACCATTTACAGCTGCATACAGGAAAAACATCGTTCTTGCTGTCCCTACAGTCATCTGGTTGATCCTTGCAGACAAATATATTACGATACCAATCTCTGCAATAAATAAGATATAATACCACCCAGGTATCTGACTTACATAGTACAAACCGCCTGTCATGTACATTCCCATCGCTACACCAAAAGTGATCAGAAGGCCAATGAACATCCAGCCAAATGTCTTCGCTGTGTATCTGCCAAGGCTGTCCCCGTAGGCCTGTTCCCTATACCCCTGTTCCATTCTGAAATCATCATTCATAGTTCTTTCTCCTTTTTGCGTTCAGGCTGATAGTTACATTACTCAGCAGAGATCATGTAATAATAGATCGGCTGTCCGCCATACTGAAGTTCTATTTCCTTATCTGGAAATTCTTTTTCAGCATCTTCTTTCAGCTTTTCAGCGTCTTCTTCTTTTACATCGCTTCCGTAGTAAATTGTAACCAGTTCGCTGTCCTCATCCAACATTGCCTTCAAAGCAGCCCTTGCTGCTTCTTCCGGTGAATGTTCTACTGCCAGCATGCCTTTGTCGCCAATAGCCATAATATCGCCTTTTTCGATATCCATGCCGTCAATATTTGTAGTACGCACTGCATAAGTGATCTGAGCAGTCTTTACACGATTCATCTCAGCAGTCATATTTTCCAGGTTTTCTTCTGAAGTAAGGTCTGGCATAAAGTTTACCAGAGCGGTAATTCCCTGTGGTACAGTCTTTGACGGAACTACAATAATCTCTTTGTCTTCTGTCAGATCTCTCGCCTGGTTTGCAGCCATGATAATGTTCTTATTATTAGGAAGAATAAAGATATGATCTGCATTTACATGTGCAATGGCATTTAACATATCTTCTGTACTTGGATTCATAGTCTGACCACCTTCGATCAGATAATCAGCACCGATTCCCTTAAAGATCTCACTTAAGCCATCACCGCAGGATACCGCGATAAAGCCGTATTCCTTACGTTCTGCCGGTTCCTGTTCCTTCGCTTCTTCCTGCTTTGCTGCATCATCCTGTGCCTGCTCTTTTGCAAGACGTTCTGAATCCTGGATCACCCGTTCTTCATGTTCTTCACGCATATTGTCCACCTTCATACGTGATAAAGAACCATAAGTCAGTCCCTTTTCAAAAGCCAGTCCCGGATGATTGGTGTGTACATGGATCTTAACGATCTCATCATCAGAAACTACTACTAAAGAATCACCAATAGAACCTAAATATTTCTTAAGTTCTGCCTCATCTTCCTCTGTATATGGCTTTTCAAGCTTAATAATGAACTCTGTGCAATATCCGAATTTAATATCAGCAGTATCAATATCTGTTCTTGCTGCTCCGTTTCCAGTCTGTGCCGGTTTCTGTGCTGGTGCACTGGCTGCAGCTGCTGGTCCATCTAAAGTAAAGTCGGTTACTTTTCCGGTAAGACCATCAAAAGCTCCCTTCATCACCTGCATCAGTCCCTGACCGCCGGAATCTACAACGCCGGCCTGCTTTAATACAGGAAGCATTTCCGGTGTAAGATTTAAGACTCTGTCGCCTTCTTCGATCACTGCCTTTGCAAAAGTCTCAATATCATCGGTCTCCACTGCCATTTCCAGAGCCTTGTCTGCCATTCCTTTCGCAACAGTAAGGATGGTTCCTTCTTTTGGCTTCATAACTGCTTTGTACGCAGTTTCCGTACCCCGAACCATGGCATTTGCCAAAGTAGTGGTATCGATCTCATCTACTGTCTTGATCTCTTTTGTAAATCCTCTTAAAAGCTGGGACAGGATAACGCCGGAATTTCCTCTGGCACCTCTTAAGGAACCGGAAGAAATAGCCTTTGCCAGCTGCTCCATGGAAGGATCTTCCAGTACTGCTACTTCCTTTGCCGCAGCCATAATGGTAAGGGTCATATTGGTTCCTGTATCTCCATCCGGAACAGGGAATACATTTAACTCATTGATCCACTCTTTCTTATCTGAAAGACCTTTTGCTCCTGCCAGAAAGGCATTTTTTACCATCCCGGCATTAATTGTACTTATACCCACGGGTTACTTCCTCCTAATCAATCACTCTGACACCTTCCACGAAGATATTGATCTTTTCTACCTCCATGCCAGTGAATTCCTCTACTCTGTATTTCACGCTTTCAATTAAGTTGTCAGATACGGCTGATATGCTGACCCCATAGGATACGATCACATGAAAATCAATAGATATTTTATTTTCTTTAATTTCTACATTAATGCCGTGTGTCAGACTTTCACGCTTTAAAAGCTTTACAAGTCCGTCTTTCATGCTTACGGCTGCCATCCCCACAATACCGAAGCACTCCACTGCAATGGTTCCTGCATATAAAGCGATCACATCTGGGTTGATCTGGATCTCGCCCATTTTATTACTGATTCTTCCCTTCATATACGCACCTCCTATCTTTTTCTAGTGACAGTATACACTATTTCACTAAAAAAAGAAATAAATTTTTATTTTTTCGCTTGCAAATTTTCTCGGTTTCTGTTATTATACCATTGTTGTGGATTTTTCTACTATAAAATCCAAGTAACGTTTAAGGAGGTGCAATAGTATGGCTAAGTGTGCAATCTGTGAAAAGGCAGCTCATTTCGGTATCAAAGTGAGCCATTCCCATAGAAGGTCCAACAAGATGTGGAAAGCAAACGTAAAATCTGTTAAGGTTAAAGTAAACGGCGGAACCCAGAGAATGTACGTATGTACTTCCTGCTTACGTTCTGGCCTTGTAGAAAGAGCTTAATTTCAGACAGAACATAAAAACCCCGGTAACTTCGGTTATCGGGGTTTTTTGTATATCAGTTAACCAGTTCTCCCTTCTGCCAATATCCTCTCTTTAACAACAAAACAAATTATATCCCAGGATCAGGCATCCGATCACAAAGAAAAAAGTAAATATGGTCTCCGGAACAAAGAAAAGCACTGCCATTCCAAGCCCGAAGCAAAAAAGCATCAGTCCCCAGACTCTTTTCATAGAAAAACAGCTCCCTTCCGCTTACATACACTCCCGGGATCTTCTCGCAAAATCAGCGCAAAAAGATTTTAGGTTGTATATTTTATGTTATGCGGTAAGAGAGCTGTCTGATTCTCTTTTTCTTTTTGTTTTCCCCTATCAGGCTTTTTTCCCTTCATAAGAAGCAGCTGTGTCCTTTGCAATAGCTGCTGTCTCTTCCGATACCGGCGGTTTTCCGCCTAAGAAACGATTGATAAGATCCGGAGCCATATCAATCACCTTTGTCACTGCATCCTGATTCTTTATATTGATCAGTTTGGTCACTCCGTTCTGGATAATGAGCACAGCGCTTGGACTCATTTTTGCGCTCATTCCACCGCAGCCTTTATCCTTCTGCTTAGAGTTTTCTGTAAAAGCTCCCGCTGCCATACCACAAGTCACATCGATCAGCGGTATAATAATGGTATCTCCTGTCCGGACCGGCTCGCCCACTACTGTCTTTGTAGTAACAAACTGATCCATTCCTTTAAATAATGTTTCGATCGTAGATGTAAAATGATTCTCTGCCATAATATACCTCTTATTCATCTGAACTGTTGTCCCGGTTCATAAATCCCCGTATCATCTTCCAGGTATGCTTGTGATGGAAAATTTCCCAGAACAGCCATAACAAATAGGAAACCCGTACCCGTCCCCGATAATCCAATTCCGCTTCCAGGCATTTTTCATCAAATACCGGCTGCAAAGTAAGCCTTTTATAAAAGAAAGGATAGAGAAGACTGGCGCCTGCCAGAATCTGACCTGTATAATAGGGATCCTCCAGCCCAAAAGTAACCGTACCTTTTCCCCTGCATGGCCACACATGGGAAAACAGTTTTTTAAACTGTTTAAAAAGAAGCCTGAATGATTCCTGGTTTTTTTCATCTTCCAGCCATTCTTTCTTTTCCTGGACAAAAGTCTTTATATCTTTTAGCTTATCACAAAAGTGGAGAAAAGAAAACTTAAGTTTTTGAAAGAACATCAGGATACGGATCCATATTGCTTTTATGCGTTGTGAAAGCGAAAGATAAGATTCAGGATCAGTGTTGTGAGGTTTTTTCTCAAAGTTTTTGCTATTTTCCTTTTTCTCCGGTCTTTTAAGCGACTGATCACCTTGAAGATCATCGTGAGTTTTTTTCTCATTATTGACTTCGGATTTTGTTTTTATTTCTTCTATGACCGGAGTTTTTTTCTCATCTTCGTCTGTGCTGACTTCCATTGCCTGCACCAGTTCACCTTTTTCCTGATCTTCTATTTTCTGATCTTCTGTTCTCTCTTCTTCTCTTATCTGTTCTGGTTTCTTCTTCTCTTTTTCCGTCTCTGTCTGTTCCGTTTCCTGCTCTTGGGTTTCCTCCTCCATCTCCCAGAGTCTAAACCAAAGTACCTTTAAAGAACCAGTCAGTCCTTTTTTCATATCATAGCCGCCACGAAACGAAACCAGGGAGAGCAACCAGGAAACCTGCACTCTGATCCATTTTTCTTCTTTCCACAATCCCTGGATACGATACCGCACAGGAACAAAAAGGACGGTACACAGTATCAGAAGCAAAAGCCCCAAAATAACCAGCAAAAGGATACCCAGTATTTTTAATATCAATAATACAATATGCAACTGTCCGCCCCCCCGTCTTATATCCCTTAGGAATCTTTGATCCCAGAATCTTTATTCAGCATTTCCTGCTCTTTCCCCTGGGGTTATCTGCCAGGCTTTCCATATACGCCGGCCAGTTAAACGTTCCCGTCATCTGATACATGTCATCCACCATGGAACGGACCACTTCTGCCGCCTCATTGTAGCCTCTGGCGATTCCCAGAATCAGGAAGCTTTTGCTTTCCCGCTCCTTTTCCGTCAAAAGGCTGACAGGACGTATATCAAGTATATGATTGCCGCTTTCCGGCAAAGTAATCACATAAGTGTCAGGAAGAAGACTTCCTTTTCGCAGTCCTTCCAGAATAGAGCTTCTGTTTCTGGCTGCATTTTCTCCCATATACATATGCTCCCACCAGCGCATACGATCAACCTCCAGTCAGCGTCAGTCTATCTTTTACTCCATAATTGAACGGATCAGACGGATACAGCCCTCTTTTTCTACTTCGTCACTGCAGCTGTCCAGACTGTTTCTGATATAACTTTCTGCCTCGTCCGATGATTTAAATGTGATCGGCAGATTTGACAGGCATTTCGCCATTGCTGCTCTTGTAAGCACTTTCGGAAGATCTTTCCAGGAATCCCTGATATCTGCAAACAACTGATCCAGTTCTTTACGGATCCTGGCTTCGTCCACTGTTTTTTCTGAAGCCTTGCGCTCTAAAGATGCAAAGGAGCTTCCAGACAGCAGCAGTTCCATCTTCCATAACTTCTCTGCCTCAGGAGTGTTTTCTTTTGCCAGTTCTTCCATAGAAATCTCATTTGCCATCCACTGATCAAAACTGCTTTCCTGTTTTCCTTCCAGTTTTGGAAGCAGATCGGCTGTTTCTTCCGGTATCTCTCTCCATTTGTCTTCTTTAAATAAAGTTAATACATCTTTCAATATCTTTGTCATAACCTGTGTTTCTTCCAGATCCATTATAACCTGTCCTTCCCCTAAAAGAAGCACATACAGATCATTGATCAGATCCATTAACATTAAAATATCGCCGGATTCTATACTGATCATTTCTCCAGCCTTCTCCAGTTCAGAAGAAAGATGATAATATTCCGCTGCCTGTAACGTGCGAAAATCTGTCTGTAAAAACTCTTCCAACATATGATAAAGCTTTTGATAATGGCCTTCTCCTGTTTCACAGTCTCCGTCAGAAGCCAAAGGCCTGTTTAAAAGTGCCTCTGAACGGAGTACATAGATCATATCCTCCAGTCCCGCCTCTGGCGCTCCTTTATAAACACTCATTCCTTCTTCCACAAGGGCAAAGAACTTGTTTTTCGTAAAACGCACCGGCAGCTGGCTGATGATCAGCTGAAAACATTCATGAAAATCAGCAGGATCTGAAGTTCCTGCCAGATACTGAATGACCTCATCCATAAAAGTCTCCATATCTTCAGGCTTCTTTCCCACCAGCTGAGGCATAAACCGGCCTTCTACCCGGTTCATCACATATTCATAAGCCTGGAAAATATCCGTATAGGCCGTCAGCTTTTCCATTTCTTTTATGGCATCCTGGCGCAGGGACTCCAGTCCTTCTAATGTCATATCCTGCTTTTCCAAAAAAGAACTAAGGATTTCCAGATATCTTGCATAAAGAGCCAGTACCCCAGATTCTGGTTCACCGGTCTTTTCTGCCATCATTTCATAACAGGTATAAAAATTCAATGTCATACGGATGAAAGAATAGTGATATGCAGCCGTAAGACGACGTTTGATCTTTCTTATTTCCATTTTTCAGCTTTTAACCCCATATCTAATTTATGTTTATGATACTTGTTACTTATTATTCTGCTTTTAATACGCAGCGGCGTACCAGATCCAGTGCCTTCATCATGGACTGTTCCCGGATCTTTCCCCGGTTTCCCTTAAAATGATATTCCAGGACTTCTGCCTTTCCCTTTCCAGCGCAGGCCATGTATACAAGGCCTACCGGCTTTTCTTTGCTTCCGCCTCCAGGGCCTGCAAGACCGGTAACTGCCACACATACATCTGTCTGGGCGCGCTCTGCGCCGCCTAAAGCCATTTCCAGAGCAGTTTCACGGCTGACTGCACCATGCGCTGCAAGCGTTTCCTCTTTTACACCTAAAAGACGTACCTTGGCTTCATTGGAATAAGTGACCATTCCCTGCATAAATACGTCAGATACACCGGAAACATTTACAAGGCGTGCAGCGATCATTCCGCCTGTACAGGACTCAGCAGTTGCCATGGTCAGATGCTTCTTCTGCAAAAGATCCACCACTGCCATCTCCAAAGTTACATCTTCCTCTGTGGTAAAGATGCAGTCTCCAAAGCGGTTAAACAGTTCTGCCATCACCGGCGCGATCAATGCTTCCCCTTCTTCTTTTGTCCCGGCTTTTGCCGTCAGACGTACCTGTACTTCTGCAGTCTTTGCATAAGTAGCGATCGTAGGATTGGTCTGTTTATCGATCATATCTAAGATCTTATCCTCTACCTGGCTTTCTCCATATCCGCAGATCTTCACCATGTGAGATACCAGCTGGGAATTCTGTCTTTTTTCCAGATAAGGGAACACCTGTCCCTCAAATAAAGGGTACAGTTCATTTGGCGGCCCAGGAAGTAAAATGGCTGTTTTCCCATTTTTTTCCATAATAAGTCCCGGCGCCATACCATTAGGATTATCCAGCACAATCGATCCATGAGGAACTGTTACCATCTTCCAGTTGTTTTCGGGAATTTCTTTATAGATATTATTCTTAAAATAGGCTTCCAGGCAGGCTCTGGTATGTGGATCCTCTTCCAGTTCCATTCCCATTGCTTCTGCACATACCTCTTTTGTCAGGTCATCCTCTGTAGGTCCAAGTCCGCCGGTAACGATAATAATATCGGAGCGGTCAAGTGCTGTTTTCACAACAGACATCATTCTGTCATAATTATCTCCTACTGTTACCTGATAATACATATCCAGTCCTAATGAGGCACATTTTTCTGCCAGATATCTGGCATTACTGTTTAAAATGTTTCCCATTAAAATCTCAGTCCCCACACTGATCAGTTCTGCTGTCATGTTTACATGCCTCCCTTTGTAAGCACCTCTATGTTTTTAACCACATAATCTACCAGTGAGATCACAGTAAGAACTACTGCGATCACCAGTATGATCATAGTCACTGTCTCCAAAGCTGGAATATTAAAAATCATAAGGATCACTGCGATCATCTGGAACGTAGTCTTAAACTTGCCCCAGTAGCTTGCTGCGATCACAATTCCGTTGTCTGCTGCCACCAGGCGGAATCCGCTGATAATAAATTCACGGCTGATAATAATGATCACCACCCACGCCGGCAGCTGTCCTAACTGGATCAGGCAGATCAAGGCAGAGCAGACCAGCAGCTTGTCAGCTAAAGGATCCATAAATTTTCCAAAATTAGTGACCAGGTTATACTTACGGGCAATTTTTCCATCCAAAAGGTCTGTAAGACTGGCAACAATAAAGATCACATTTGCAGCAATACGCATGGCCTGGCTGCTTCCATTGTCATATAAAAGAACTGCCACAAAAAACGGGATCAGGATCACACGCATAACAGTCAGTTTATTCGGCAGATTCATGATATACCTCCCCGATCAGATCATATTCATTTGCACCGGTTACTTTTACTCTTACAAAATCACCGGACATAAGCATTTCATCGCCATTTACGAAAATAAATCCGTCTACATTGGGTGCATCCATATACGTACGGCCTACATAAGCCGGCTCATCCGCTACTTTTCCTTCGGTCATCAACTCCCGGCCTTTTCCTACC
>UQTA01000026.1 GCA_900543885.1 uncultured Clostridium sp. | reverse complement strand
CGTTGTAACGTTTTGACTGAGACACCTAATAATTCAGCAAAATCTTTTAGTTTGTAATTAGTGATATTAGATGTGTTCATAACAATATCCTCCATGAGTATATTTTAACATATTTAATCACTATTAACAATGATTTTGATTGCTTAATTTTCCTCCTTTATCTTTCTATTGATATAGTTCTTTTTTTCTTAAATATTACCATATAGTATACACCAAAAAGCATATTATTAGCAAGCAGGTATAAAAACAAAAACCTATTGACAAACTAGGTTTATAAGGTTATTATAAATATACTTTATAAACCAATTAACATACTGGGTTTATAAAACGGGAAAGAAAGGAAGTATGATCATGGCAAAGGAATTACTGGATGTAAAACAGTTATTTGTAAATGTAGAAGATAAAGAAATCCTTCACGGAGTAGATTTAAAGATTGGAAAAGGAGAGACTCATGTATTAATGGGGCCAAACGGTGCTGGTAAGTCCACTTTGGGTTATGCATTAATGGGAAATCCAAGATATCAGCTGACGGGCGGTGAAATCTGGTTTCAGGGAAAGAAGATCAATGAAGAACCAGTGGATAAAAGAGCCAAAGACGGCATGTTTCTTTCTTTCCAGAGTCCGTTAGAAGTACCGGGACTGTCTTTAAGCTCCTTTATCCGCAGTGCTTTAGAGCAGAGAAGAGGAGAGCGCATCCGCCTCTGGGATTTCAGAAAAGAGCTGGCAAAGGCCATGGAGCTTTTGCAGATGGATCCTTCTTATGCAGAACGTGATCTGAATGTTGGTTTTTCCGGCGGTGAAAAGAAAAAAGCAGAGATCCTTCAGATGCTTATGTTAAAGCCTAATCTGGCGATTTTAGATGAAACAGATTCAGGACTTGACGTAGATGCAGTCCGCACTGTATCAAAAGGTGTGGAAGAATACCAGAAAGACCGGGATGGTTCTCTTTTGATCATTACTCACAGCACCCGTATCCTGGAAGCTTTGCATGTAGATTATACCCATGTAATGGTAGAAGGAAAGATCGTTAAAACAGGAGATGGTTCTCTGGTAGAGAAGATCAATGAGACCGGATTTGAGGAGTTTCTGAAATAACAGGGAAGCATAAATATGCCTTTGAAAGTAAAAAAGATGGGCAGTTTCCGGAAAGGAAATCATAGAGCATATGGAAGAAAAAACACAGATCAATGATATAGACAGAAGTATATATGATATAAAAGACGAAGAAAAAGACGCCTACAGGATCCAGGCGGGGCTGACTCCGGAGATCGTAGAGAAGATTTCCAGGGAAAAGCATGATCCGGCCTGGATGGAGCTGTTCCGTCTTCAGTCTCTTCAGATTTACAACGAAATGAAAATACCGGACTGGGGACCTTCGATTGAAGGACTGGATATGTCCAATATCGCCACCTATGTCCGTCCAAATACAAAAATGACTGCAAAGTGGTCAGAAGTCCCACAGGATATTAAAGATACCTTTGAACGGCTGGGAATTCCCCAGGCAGAGCGTAAATCACTGGCTGGTGTAGGCGCTCAGTATGATTCAGAGCTGGTTTATCATAACGTGCGCAAGGAAGTAGAAGAACAGGGCGTTGTATACACAGATATGGAAAGTGCTTTAACCGGTCCTTATGCAGATATGGTAAGAAAACACTTTATGAAGCTGGTAAAGCCCACTGATCATAAATTTGCCGCGCTGCACGGGGCAGTATGGTCCGGCGGTTCTTTTGTATATGTACCGCCTCATGTTTCTGTAGAGATTCCGCTGCAGTCCTATTTCCGCTTAAATGCACCTGGTGCCGGGCAGTTTGAACATACACTGATCATTGTAGATGAGGGGGCAGATCTTCATTTTATTGAAGGCTGTTCTGCGCCGAAATATAATGTAGCAAACCTTCATGCAGGCTGCGTAGAGCTGTTTGTAGGAAAAAATGCAAGACTGCGCTATTCTACCATTGAAAACTGGTCCAAGAACATGTATAACCTGAATACCAAACGGGCCCAGGTAGAAGAAGGCGGCGTGATCGAATGGGTATCCGGTTCTTTTGGATCCCATGTTTCCTACCTGTATCCAATGAGTATCTTAAAGGGACGGGGCGCTAGAATGGAATTTACCGGCATTACATTTGCAGGAAAAGGTCAGGATCTGGATACAGGCGCCAAAGTAGTCCATGCAGCACCGGATACCTCTTCCTTTATGAATACCCGTTCCATTTCCAAGGATGGCGGTGTCAGCACTTTCAGAAGCTGTGTTTCTGTTACAAAAGAGGCAAAAAACAGCCGTTCTTCTGTTTCATGCCAGTCCCTGATGCTGGATTCTATTTCCAGATCGGATACGATCCCGGCTATGGATATCCGCACAAAAGACGCAGATATCGGCCATGAGGCAAGAATCGGACGCATCAGTGATGAAGCAGTCTTTTATCTCATGTCCAGAGGTTTAAGCGAAGAAGACGCCCGTGCAATGATCGTCAGTGGATTTGCAGATAATGTTTCCAAGGAACTTCCTTTGGAGTATGCAGTAGAGATGAACAATCTGATCCGTCTGGAGATGAAAGGAAGTATTGGATAAACAGTAGGTGTAGGTGGAAAGGAGGTCCCCTATGGGTCAGGGACTTGATATGACAGTAAACAGCCTTCCTTCCAGAACATGGAACTGGCTGAAAATGAATGAAAGTAAGTTAAAAGATATAGAAACAGGGGATACCTGTGAAATAGAAAAAGTAAATGGGGCATCTGAAAATATAACAGGATCATCTGTAGAAGCAGCAGAAAAGAAGGCAGATTTTTCAGATATCCTTACAGGAATGGGACGGGACATGGATCTTTTAGGAGAAAAGTCAGGCTCTGTTCCTATCGTCATAGAGAGCAGCAGGGCAGAAGCAGTTTCAAAGCCGGTCCGTCTTCATTTTTCATGTAAAGATGGAAAAAAGAGTTTTCAGAAAGTAGAAATTTCCGCAAAAGAAGGGGAAGAGGTAAATGTTTTTATGGATTACACTTCTCCAGAGAAGACAGCTGCCGGCCTTGCTGCTATCCAGACAAAATTGCATATTGAAAAAGGCGGGAAGGTACGTCTGGTACAGATGCAGCTTTTAGGGAACGGTTATACTTTGTTAAATGATATTGGCGCAGAATGCGAAGAAGGCGCACGGTTTGAAATCTTGCAGCTGTTTTTAGGCGGGGAAAAGACCTATTCCGGCTGCCTGGCAGATTTAAAGGGCAGAGAAAGCTGTTTTAAAGCAGATATCGGTTATCAGGGAAAAGGCAGCCAGCGCTATGATATGAACTATGTGGCAGTCCATAAGGGCAAAAAGACAGTCAGCGAAATGAACGCAGACGGGATCTTGGATGATCAGGCATTTAAGCTGTTCCGCGGTACCATTGATTTTAAAAATGGTTCCTCCGGTTCTAAGGGTGATGAGGCAGAAAATGTACTTCTCATGGGAGAAAATGTAGTCAACCAGACCATTCCGCTGATCCTTTGTGCAGAGGAAGATGTGGAAGGAAACCATGGCGCTTCTATTGGACAGCTGGATGAGGAAATGTTGTTTTATTTATCATCCAGGGGAATGAGCGCAGAAAGTGCCAGCAAGATGATCGCCAGGGCAAAGATCGATGCAGTCTGCCAGAAGATCGGTGATGAAGAAATGGAAAAAGCAGTGCAGAGTTATCTGGAGGAGGAAAACGATGAACTATAATCCATACAGAAAAGATTTTCCTCTTCTGGAAAATAATAAAGTGATCTATCTGGATAATGCGGCAACGTCCCAGAGACCGGAAGCGGTGATCCAGGCAGAGGCACAGTTTTATGAAAAATATAATGCAAACCCATTAAGAGGTCTTTATGAGTTAAGTGTAGAAGCAACAGACTGCTACGAAGAAGCCAGAGAGACCGTCCGCAAGTTTATCGGCGCAGAAAGCACAGAAGAGATCATTTTCACCAGAAATACCACAGAAGGCTTAAATCTGGTGGCTTACAGCTATGGGCTGAATCATTTAAAAGCAGGAGATGAGGTGCTGGTAAGCATTATGGAGCATCACAGCAACCTGCTTCCATGGCAGATGGTATGTCGTCAGACGGGTGCAGAACTTAAATTCCTGGAATGTGACCAGACCGGCTTTTTAAGTGATGAAACACTGGAAAATGCTATTACCGATAAAACCCGTCTGGTAGCTATCGCCCAGGTTTCTAATGTATTGGGACGGACGGCGCCTGTTGAAAAGATCGTAAAGCTGGCCAGAAAACACGGGGCAGTAGTTGTTATGGATGCCGCTCAGAGCGCGCCCCACATGCCGATCAATGTGAAAGAACTGGATGTAGATTTTATGGCATTTTCCGGTCACAAACTCATGGGACCTATGGGGATCGGTGTTCTTTACGGAAAGAAAGAACTGTTAGAAGAAATGCCGCCTTTCCTTACAGGCGGAGAGATGATTGATTCTGTCAGTCGTACAGGTACTGTATTTGCACCTCTTCCCCATAAATTTGAAGCAGGTACTGTGAATGCAGCAGGAGCCTGGGGATTAAAAGCTGCTGTTGAATATCTGCAGCAGGTGGGATTTGATGAGGTCAGAAAACGTGAAGAAGCTTTGACTGCCAGAGCCTTAGAAGGTCTGAAACAGATTCCTTATGTCCATGTATTAGGTTCCGAAAAGGCAGAAGAACACTGTGGAATCCTTACTTTCGCCATAGATGGGGTGCACCCCCATGATGTAAGTGCTATTTTAGATGCAGACGGGATCGCAGTCCGTGCAGGACATCACTGTGCCCAGCCGCTGATGGAATATCTGGGTGTTTCTTCCACCACAAGAGCCAGTCTTTTCTTCTATAATACAGAAGAAGAGATTGATGCTTTTGTAGAAAGCATGAAGACGGTAAGAAGGAGAATGGGTTATGGAGAGTAGAAGCTTTTATAATGAAATATTAACGGATCACAACCTGCATCCGGTCCATAAAGAAGACATTCCAGATGCGAATCTGGTATTGGAAGGATTAAATCCCAGCTGCGGAGACCATATATGGCTGAAACTGAAGGTAGAAGACGGGATCATAAAAGACGGCGGCTTTGTAGGGGATGGCTGTGCCATTTCCCAGGCTTCTGCTGATATCATGCTGGATCTGATCATAGGGAAAAAGAAGGAAGAAGCCATAAAGCTGGCAGAAAGCTTTTTAAGGATGATCAAAGGAAATGCGACTGATGAAGATATGGATGCCCTGGAAGAGGCAGGGGCACTTCAGGATATTTCCCATATGCCGGCCAGAGTAAAATGTGCAGTATTAGGATGGCATACCATGGAAGAATTATTAAAAAATCAATAACAGAAACTGCTGTGAAAAATAGAAAATTCGCTGTCTCCATTCCGATCATGCAGTATTTTAAATTCCGTTGCCGGTCATGCAACGCATGAACCGTCGGGATGGAGCAGAAGCAATCCCTCTTCATAATTCCCATTTCAATTATAATGATGATATTTTGCTGACAGGAGCAGAGTATTTTGCAGAACTGATAAAACAGAGGATGCCTAAATAGAATTGTGGCAGCGGACAAGAAGCTTTGGGCGTTTGCCTTATGAAGCTTTAGGGTCAAAAGCACTTATGAAAACAAGTTTTCAGCGTACTTTTGACCCTAAAGCTTCGCAAGGCTGAACTGTAACTGAAATTGTCAACAATCTACAATTAACTATTTACAATCGGCAAAATTCCAGGTAAACTATTAGCACAGGTTTCTCTTGTGCAGCAGCATGGACATACAGGGGAACAGGAGAATTATAAGATACCATAAGAAAAGGAGAAGAGGTATGTCTGACAAAAACAAGATCTCATGGAACGCCCTGGCGTTAATGGCGTTCTCAACTGTATGGGGATTCGGCAACATTTTAAATGGCTTCGTTTACTTTAACGGTGTTCAGGTTATTTTCAGCTGGTTACTGATGTTTGCCCTGTATTTCATTCCATATGCACTGATGGTAGGTGAGCTGGGCTCTGCTTTTAAGGCAACCGGCGGCGGTGTCAGCGGCTGGCTGTATGAAACTACAGGACCAAAATTAGCTTATTATGCAGGCTGGACCTACTGGGCATGTCACATCACTTATATTGCCAGCAAATCCAGCGGTGGTTTAAAGGCTTTAAGCTGGGCGATCTTCCGCAATGCGGAAACTTATGATACTCTGCCAACCCATATGATCCAGGCGGCAACACTGATCGTGTTCCTTATTGGATGTTATGTAGCCAGCAGAGGTTTAACTCCATTAAAGAAAATGCTGACTGTTGCAGGAACCACAACTTTCGTTATGTCCCTGTTATACATTGTCATGATGTTTGCTGCACCTGCCATTAATCCGGCAGCTGAGTATACACATGCAGACTTTTCATTTAGAAACATGATCCCGCAGTTTAATCTGGGATATGTTACATCCATTTCAATCCTGGTATTTGCTGTAGGCGGATGTGAAAAGATATCACCTTATGTAAACAAGGTAGAAAATCCAAGTAAGGGCTTCCCAAAAGGAATGATCGCTTTAGCAGGTATGGTAGTTGTATGTGCGATCCTGGGAACACTGGCTATGAGCCGTATGTTTGATCCGGCAGTGATCAACAGCAGTGAAGAAACCTTCAATACCTACGTGGCAAATGGTTCTTACTGGGCTTTCCAGAAGCTGGGACAGTATTATCATATCGGTGATACATTCCTGATCATCTATGCACTGTGCAATGTGATCAGCCAGTTTTCAGTTCTGGTATTAAGCATCGACGCACCGCTTCGTATGCTTTTAGACAATGAAAATACCCAGCAGTTCATTCCATCTGCATTAAGAAAGAAAAATAAATACGGTGTTTACAGCAATGGTATTAAAATGGTTGTTGTACTTTCCGGTGCTATTATCCTGGTACAGTCCTTTGTACCTGGTGCAGCAGCAGTTCTTCGCCAGCTGACCAAGCTGAATTCTGTATGTATGCCGATGCGTTACTTGTGGGTATTCGTAGCTTATGTTGCATTAAGAGGGGCAATTGACCGTATTCCGGCGGAATATCGTTTTGTAAAGAATCAGGCAGTTGCTAAATTCTTCGGAATCTGGTGTTTCCTGGTAACAGCAGCGAGCTGTATCCTTGGTATGTATGACAAGAATCCATTTACTTTTGCGTTAAATGTGATCACTCCTGTTGTACTGGTGGCTCTGGGCCTGATCCTTCCGGAAATCGCCAAGAGAGAGCAGAAGAACAAGAAGTAAACGGTATAAATGCTATTGTATATGGACTGGAATTTTCAGAACTGTAACCTTTGACAGCAGAGTATAAAAAAGACAGTACTTTACTTGTTTAACGCGTTATGGTAAAATAACCAACAACACATGTTGGTAATAATGGCCGCAGCGGCGGTCAGGGATTCTGAAGGAACTTGCAGAGTATATGGGAAAGCTTGATTATCGGACTTTAAGGGAAAACGTGGCAGATGAAATAAGAATGAAGATCTTAAATGGCGACATGAAGCCGGGAGACAAGATCGTGGAGCAGGAGCTGGCATCAGAATTCGGCATCAGCCGCGGGCCGGTACGGGAAGCATTGCGTCAGTTAGAGCAGGAAGGCATGGTGGAGTATTCCAGAAATGTAGGCTGTTCTGTAAGACATGTAGGAATGGATGATATTTATGAGATCTATTACATGCGTGCCAATTATGAAATGATGGCAGTACGCCTGCACAATGGTCCTTTTCCTCAGGAAAATCTTGAAAAAATGGAGCATATTTTATCACAGATGAAAATGCTTCATAAAGATGAATACCGCAAGGTATTTGAACTGGACAATGAGTTTCATGAAGCGATCCTTGATCTGGTAAGTTTTAAACGCTTGAAGAAAGCCTGGGAAGATCTGAGCTATGGAAATATTGTAACGGGGTACAATATGGATGTGGATAGAGAACAGGTTATTAAAAGGCAGTATCTCATCCACGAAAAACTGTTAAGTGCCTGTAAAACAGGTACTACCGCTCAGGTGGAACAGGCTATTGCAGATCATTATCTTGTGGGCGTGGAGAAGCTGATACAGAAAGTGGACAAAAAGCACGAAAAGTAAATAAAGACATATAACGCATTAAAAAGCAGTGAAACCGGAAAGAACAACATAGTTTTACTGCTTTTTATGTTGATAGAAAAATGAAATCCAGCACTGCAAATGGTGACAATTAATATAGATTCTGTTATAATTTTTTAAGTAAGGGGTGGAAAACTGAATTGTCTGTTTAGGTGAGGAAAATAGTGATCATGAAAAAAAGCAATGTGTGGAAAAAAACAGAATGGGCCGGTTTGATCTGTATATTTTTTATCCTGATGGTTTTGATACATATGTTATGGAATTCAGGGGCAGATGGAGAAATGGCAGATATCCGTTCTGTCAGCAGTGGCTGGTATCAGATAGTAGATGGAAAAGAAGAGGCACTTGATCTTCCTGCCATGGTTAAGGCAGATCAGGATGGAAAGATCATGCTTTATAATAACACACTGACTCTGGAAGATAAAAATAAGGTCCTGTCAATAAACGGTCTTCAGGATCAGCCGGAAGTGTGGATGGGAAAACAGTGTCTGTTCCGGTATGAAGAAAACGGTTTTCTGAAGAATGACCAGATGAAGGGAAAAATGTGGGCAGATGTGTGGCTGGCAGAAGACACAGGAACAGAGCCGGTCTGCCTTGTTTATGAAAGTAATAACAGAGCCTCCCTTTATATACAGGCACCTGTTTTAGGAAGCTTTCCGGCAGTTACACAGAAGCATTTCCAGGAATCTGTATTTTCATTTCTCATGATCCTTGGAATGTGGGGAACGGGAATTGTTTCTGCTATTGTTTTCTGGTATATGAAAGCCCATCATATTGTTGAAAAGCGTTTTCTGGATGCATCATTGTTTATGTTCATCTGTGGTCTGTGGTGTTATCTGGACTCAGGTTTTTATCAGATGTACGGAAATCATGGTGCTGTTGGGATGGTTCTTTCTTTTTATGCATTTATTCTTATGTCAGTTCCAATGCTCTGGTTTGTGCAGAATACAATAAGTGAGGAAGTACGGTGGGTCCCGCAGGTGTGGATCTACCTTCTCTATGGAAATGCCATTTTACAGGGAATACTAAATATCCTGTTTCATATTCCATTTGTGCATATGCTGTTTTTAACACACATTATGCTGTTTTCCGGGGTTATATCCATGATCTGTCTTCTGTGGAAGGAATACAAAAGAAGTGAAGCGGAAGAAATTCTGTTTTGTCTGAGGGCATTTGCTACATTGGGAGTCAGCGGTGTGACAGCCCTTATTTTATACTGGGTATATTCGATCTACTGGTATGATATGGTCTTTCAGGCAGGAATCTTTTTATATACATCGATCCTATTTTGGCATTTGCTGCAAAAAACATCCAGAGATAGTCAGTTCAGGATGGAGCAGCTGGTCTATGAAAAAATGTCAATGGAAGACAGAATGACTGGATTAAAAAACAGGAAGGCATTTGAAAAATACATAAAAGAGATCCAGGAAGGAAAGCTCCGGCTTGAGAATGCACTGCTTTTATTTATAGAGATAACAGGACTGAAACAGATCAACGATGTCTACGGACTGAAGACAGGAGATGAATCAGTGATCCAGACAGCCCGGTGTATCCAAAAGGCAGCAGATAGTGACCAGAGGCATAAGATAGAAAGTTTCCGTATTGGCGGTACGGAGTTTGCAGTGATCGTAATGGATCCCCAGATACAGCCGCAGGAACTGGAGTGCCTCCTTGAAAATGAAGTGAAAAAGGAAATGGAAAACAGGTATTATATTTCTTTACAATTCGGATATGGTTATCTGAAAAATGAGGACGGGACACGAAATACAGTAAGTGACTGGAAACGTCAGGCAGATCACATGCTGCAAAGAACAAAGGGGGCTATTTATGATGATGTATAATGCAGATTTTCTGATCGCAGCAGTGGTTATATTGCTGTTGGTTTTGAGAAATTTCCTGGATCAGAAAAGGGCAGAGGATTTAAATAGCAGGGTATTTCTTTTTTTTGCAGTTATTGGGATCCTGGATGTGATCGCTGAATTAGTAAGCAATTATTATATAACTTCAGGAGATGGGGATTTTGGTCTGGCGGCGGTAGTGACTACAACTATTTTTTATCTGTTTCAGGCATTGCTTCCATATACGCTTCTTTGTTATATTATGACATTGCACGATAATAAGCTTATTTCGGTGAAGAAGATGCTGCTGGCGGGTCTTGCAACTATTTTACTGGTCAGTATTGTGCTTACCAATCCCTTTACTGAAAAACTGTTTTATTTTGATGTATCAGCCGGATATGTGGAAGGACCATGGTACAGACTGATGTATTACAGTGCTCTTTTTCATCTGGCAGTGATTTTGATCCTTGTTATTTCCTGGAGAAAAGAATTTGGTTCTCGGAAAACAAAAGTAATCCTGGATATCCTGATCCTGTGCGGATGCGGGGTAATGGTCCAGCTTTTGTATTACCCGCTGCTGATGACAGGTTTTGGCATGAGTCTTGGAATACTGGCTCTGTTTCTTACTATCAATAATCCAAATGCGAATCGGGACAGCCTTACAGGAGTATATAATCACCTTTACCTTACCAGAAGGAGCGATGAACTGATCGCAGCAGGAAAATCCTTCCATATCATTACAATATACCTTTACCAGCTAAAGCATATCAATAAAGTTGCCGGAGTTGAAGGCGGTGATTATATTCTGCAGCTTACAGCAAAAAAGCTGGAAGAACTGTGTGGAAGCCGGGTTTTCCGTATTACGGGAAAACGTTTTTTAGTTCTGGCTATGTCATTGCAGGAGTATGAGTATTATATTACCCAGATAAAGAAGAGGTTTGAAACAGATATGCAGTTGGATGCAGACAGCAGTAAACCTGCAATGCCTGTGATCCTCAGTGGGATCGTCTATGGGCAAAAGCTTGGTACCAGTGGGCTGATGCTGGAATATGCAGAGTATCTGGAATCATTATCTATGCAAAATGGCATGATAGAGGTGATACAGGATGATCAGCAGACTATGGATGGCTTTTTATATAATAAAAAAGTAGAGCAGTATCTGCACACGGCTATTGCCCAGGATCTTTTTGAAGTATATTATCAGCCGGTTTATTCTACAGCGAAAAATGATTTTGTTACACTGGAAGCATTAAGCCGTCTGCATCATCCAGAGTTAGGCTGGATCGCACCGGATGTTTTTATACAGATCGCAGAAAAAAATCATATGATCGAACAGATCACAGATCTGCAATTTAAACGCGTCTGCATGTTTATAAATGAACACCGGGATCTGATGAAGAAGCTCTTTAATATAAAAGTAAATTTGTCTTCCCTGGATCTGATGCGCAGTGACTGCAGCAGCCATTTTATCCGTATGATGGATGATATGGATATCCACCATGACTGGATACAGTTTGAGATCACAGAAACGGTTGCTACAGAATACAACGCAGGATTAGAAATGGTAATAGATGGGTTTATGGCTGCCGGGGTCAGACTGTGTCTGGACGATTTTGGTTCTGGATATGCAAACCTGAATACAGTCATGAGACTGCCATTTTCTGCCATTAAGATAGACAGAACCCTTCTTTTTGATATATGTAATGATAAAAAACGTGCCATGTTCTATCAGAGTATTGTTGAAACCTTCCATCGGATGGGTTACAGCATAGTTTCAGAAGGAGTAGAGACAGAAGAGGAAATGAGTCTGTTAAGCAGCTGGGGTGTAGATATGATCCAGGGATATTATTTTTCCAGACCACTTCCAGTGGATGAGCTGCTTAAGCTGCTGAACATGTGATGTTTTTCCTTTTCCGCATACATACGCTGGTCTGCAAGGATACGGATCTCATTAGCAGTAGATGCATCATTGGGATAGGCGGCGTATCCGCAGCTGGAACCAACATACAGAGTTTTTCCGTCAATATCAAAAGGAGCGCAGAGCCGGTTTTGTATCTGTTCCTTGATCCTGCGGCAGAGACTTTCATCAAATTCAGTACACACTACCAGGCTGAATTCATCACCGCCGATGCGGAAGGCATAATCATTGCTGCGGATACAGGACTGAAGCCGGCTGGCAGCTTCTTTTAAAAGCTTATCCCCCATGTCATGACCATAGGTGTCATTAACAGGTTTAAAATGGTCCAGATCCAGATAGAAAAGTATGAAAGGGAGCTTTTGAAGTTCCTTTTTATGCAGTATGGAGTTAAAATAACGCTCATTATATAAACCAGTAAGGCCGTCGGTGTTGGCAAGGTTTTCTAACTCATGCTTCTGACCGATATCCTGGGCGATAAGCATAACTTTTTCCAGTTCATGTTCAGAGCCCCATTCAACAGGGACAACGTGCATGACCAGGTATGTATCAATGGAACGGTTGTAGTATTCAATTTTAAAGATATCATCCTCTTTTTTCAGGACACAGCGCAGATAATCTGGTGTAAGGAGATGGTTCATCTTTTTATTTTCCGTATCAGTCATCACCAGATACTGACGGGAAATATTTTCAACCAGATCATCATAGGATCCGGTTTCTGGATATATGGGATGCTTCAGCAGGTTTTCGTGATATTCATAGCGGTTGTTTTTTAAATCTACTACAGCAAAACGGTCAACGATCCTTCCAAGTCCTGAAAACATCTGTTCCGTAAGCTCTTTGCGCTTTAGCAGGATCATTTGCTCATGTTCTTTCATGCGCAGCCTGGAATCCATCAGGGCAAAAACAGTACCTATAAGAAGCAGGGCAATACATCCGTTCAGAATCAGGATCAGGACAATGGTAATGAACTGTATACGGCGCATACTGGCATCCACAACATCATTATGGATAATGCCCACTATGGTCCAGTCATTGATCCCGGTGGGCTCGTATACCAGATAATAAGTTTTTTTGTTGTAACGGCACTGGAGACTTCCGGTAGAAACATTCTTAATATTCTTTTTCAGGTCAGTTATCTCAGTTTCTGTCATATCTGTATAGTTATTTAAAAAATCAAAGAGATTAGATATATGCTGGAGAAATTCTGTTTTGGGTTCAAGGGAAAGGAGGACATTGCCATCAGATGTAAGGATGTAGCAGTCACTTTGTCCCTGATAAATATTACCTGCGATCAGCTTTTCCACCACATCATTATTATAGCTGACGGCAAGTCCGGAATAGGTTACGCCATTTATGGTATAGGGAGTATCCATGGGGAGGGCAAATACGATCCGGCGGTTGGAATCACTTGCAATATAGCTGGAAATAACAGGCTGGTTGGTTGCATACATATCCAGAAAGATTCCCTGTATATTTGGGGCATTTCCGTCCCGTCCTGCAGCAGTTATAAAATCACAGTTCTCATTAAACATGTAAAAATCCTGATATTGCCAGGCATCCTTGCGTCTGGCAAATTCATACCAGAGAGTTTTCATATTTTCGGTATCATCCAGGTATTGTAAATTATTGCTCCAGTCAGAAAGTGCATTCCAGTTGTGCTGGACAAACATAGTAAAGGTTTTGTCTACCTGCTCATAAGTAGACAGCAGATGCCGGGAATTTTCCTCATAGATACTTTTTTGGACAAAATTGTTGAAAACAATACTCACGAAAAGAAAAATGGATGCCAAAACGGTTCCGGCAAGTATAAACAGTTTGGGTGTTTTATTCATAAATATGGGAACCTCCTTTTGCGTTGGTACTTTTCTTGTTGGTTTTCAGGTTTCCTACTCATGTTTTTAGAATTGCGGGAGTGCAAAGCACGTAGCAATTTGGTATCAGAGGGTTCAAAATACCTTTTGACTCCAATATCTTGAATATAAGTATATCATATTCTGGGATTTTTTTCGATTGTGAAAAGAAGAGTGACAGTGGTTTTATGCAGAAAAAAACAGAGCTGCTTTTATACAGCTCTGCTAAAAATTGCTTTTTACTTTGCTTTGGCGATCGCTTGTTCCATTTCAGAAGCAGAGATAACGCCGATAGTCTTATTGACAACTACGCCTCTTCTGAAGTAAAGAAGTGTTGGTACGCTCATTACCTTAAAGCGGGTAGCCAGATCCATATCTTCGTCAATATCCACTTTATAGAAATGGACTTCCGGGTGGAGTTCAGCCATTTTTTCTACAGTCGGAGACAGCATTTTGCAGGGACCGCACCAGGTAGCGAAGAAATCAACTACTACCAGATCGTCACCGGCGTTTACTGCCTGGTCAAATGTTTCAGATGTTAAATGTGTAAGTGCCATATGAAAAACCTCCTTGTATCTGATTTTGATCATTTAATCTTATAGCACTTATATCATACCACAAAGTGAGGGAAAATTATGTAATAAAATTCTCAATATCTCAGGCATGAGGATTTTGAAAATCCTCACGGTAAACAGCTGGAGTCTTTCCAGTGAACTTTTTAAACAGAACAAAAAAATATTTGATATTGGAAAAACCTACCTGTCGTGCTATTTCAGATACGGAACAGTCAGATTCTTTTAAAAGTGACATAGATTCGTTGATCCTGCAGGTATTGATATAATCATTGATGGAATGACCATACGAATTCTTAAACAGCCGGCCAACATAGGCATTGTTCATCTGGATGCGATCTGCGATCAGCTGCGAATTTAAACTGCTGTCATGGTATTCATTTTGGATGATATTTTTGATCTTTGCAGCCAGATCGGAATATTTTTCTGCTTTTTTCTGTGAATAACAGCTGCAGATGCGTACAAACGCTGTGTCAAAAGCCCGATTGATCTCTTCCAGACTGTGGATCTGTTCCAGGGATTCTGGTAATAACCTTTGATCATTTTCAGGCTGACATTCTTTTTGCACTTTCCGGATCGTATCTTCTGTGCGGTTTAATAAATACTGGAAAATTTCGTATCTGCAGTTTTGTATTTGCAAAAGAATTTCATTCCATTTAATACGTACAGATTCAATGCTTCCTGATTTCAGACATACGATCAGATCTGTAAAATCTTTGGATGTGATACTGCTGGAAGCTGACTTTCCTTCTAATATTGCCTCAGGAATAAAGAGGACATCTTCCGGCAGGACCAGGGAAAGTTTTCGAAGCTCATCCAGTTTGGAAAAATGGGAGCGCAAAGTGGTAAAATCCTCAAAAAGTCCACTGACGAACAGCCGGCAGCCGCATGTGCAGCTGATTTTCTGGTACAGGTCAGAATAGTCTTTGTCTGAATGATAAAGTCCGATGCAGGCATATACATGGGATGATTTTGCAACAAGAAATTCCGGATGCTGCCCATCAAGGGAATTATAAATATCTTTTCGATGCTGTGCAGAAACCAGGAGAAGACCGAATTGGGGCACAGTATCGTTTTGGGTAATTGTCTGTTCTGGAAAAAGCTGTCTAAAATCCAGATCCGCTTTTCCTGCGATCATGTCGTAAAAGATCTGCTCCAGCCGGCTGCGTTCGGAATGGGAGATTACGGTAGCAATCTGCTTTTCCAGAGGAACATTTGTTTTAGCGTCAGATAGTTCCGAATTGGGATAACCTGTCTGAATCCGTTCGATCATGTTCATGGCATCTTTCATGCGTAGCATGGGCAGCAGTGAAAAAATGAGCAGAATGATAACAATAACAGCAAAAATACTGATGATCACTGCAAGAAAACAAACTACAATATGACGAAAATAAAAAAGTTGCGGCAAACTATTCTTTAAAGAAGAAAAACGCATATAAGTATGGCCGGTTCTGGGAGATTTGTAGTACAGGCAAAATTTGTCCTGACTATGGTCTACAAAATAACCGCTGTTGTTTTCAGAGGTGATGGAAGAATAGTATTTTTTGTATTCTGATTGCAATGTATCATTGCCAGATACCAGTACTGAGTCGGTATTATCAATAACGATCATATCGGAAGTTGGAGCGGCAGCAAGGAGAAGCTTCTTATACCAGTCACTTTTAATGTTGATAATAAGGGCACCGGGCTTGGGTGTCTGATCCGGGTAAACTTCATAGAACATAAATACATAGTATTCCCGTTTAAATGGATCTGATTCTTTGCAATATATGGGCTTAAACCGAAGATTATTATTGCGGTTTTGGAGCAGATCATGGATAGGGGCATGATGCATCTGGTCAAGAAGCTGGTCCGGATAAGAGGAATCTGTAGAATAGACATGACCATTATGTCCATTGTATACCAGAATTTCTTCTGCAAAATCGGTTGAGCTTAAGGACGTATTCAGATTCCGGATCATATAGACTCGTTCTGTATTAGAAAATGTGCTGCTTCCCATAAGGGTCTTAACAGAATCTGAATAAAAAAGCTGCATTCCATAATTGACAATGGTGGAATT
The DNA here is from genome assembly GCA_900543885.1 of uncultured Clostridium sp. Taxonomy (GTDB): domain Bacteria; phylum Bacillota; class Clostridia; order Lachnospirales; family Lachnospiraceae; genus Enterocloster. Next base: position 22,984 of record UQTA01000026.1, on the reverse strand, counting down.
AAGTGTTTCCGTAGAGGAATCGATCTGACTGACAAATTCCTTGTTTAAGTCGGATATTGAGTCATAGGTAATATTTTCAAAAATGCGAAACATGAAAAAGAACAAAATAGACAACACGGAAATGATACTGGTGCCAAATGCCAGAAATTTCACTAATCGTCTAAATTTTCTTGAAGGTTTAATGGTCATTAATTTTATTTTTTCCTTTCCTAAAAGGTTTAAAAATGAAAGAAATCTAAAAAAGGTTTAAAAATCGTACATCTGCTTACTTCCATATTTTTCATACTTTACACATAATAGCACAAAAACTAGAATAAAATCAACAGATATGCAAGCAAAGTGCACAATAAAGTAAGGGTATGCGCTTTGTACAAAAAATAAACTTAAGGGAGGTTTTCTTATGAAACGAAAAACATGGGCATTAGTTCTGGCAGCAGCAGCGGCACTTTCCATGACAGCTTGTGGAGGTTCTTCCCAGCCTGCTGAGACAACAGCGAAAGCAGAGGAAACAATTGCAGCACAGAGTGAGAAAGCAGAAGATACTTCTAAAGAAGAAGCCAAAGACGACTCTGCAAAAGATGCATCTGGAACCGTTATGCTGTATTCTTCCATGCAGGAAGATCAGCTGGTAGCCATTAAGGAAGGCTTCGAAAAGAAGTATCCAAATGTTAAGATGGATTACTATTTTGCAGGAACTGGAAAAGTTATTACCAAAATCGCTACAGAGCATCAGTCCGGTCAGGTAGCAGCAGATGTTATCTGGGTAGGTGATCCTTCGGATTATATTTCATTTAAGAAAGAAGGAATCCTTGCAAAGTACAGTTCGCCTGAAGCTTCTGCTATTGACAGCAAGTTTATTGATCCAGACGGATATTATACCGGCGCACGTATGATGAACATGGGAATTGGATACAATACCGGTCTTGTTACAGAAGAAGAAGCGCCAAAATCATGGGATGACCTGCTGGATCCAAAGTGGGAAAATCAGATTGTTATGACAGACCCGTCTACAGCAGGAACCACCAAATACTTTGTTGGAGCATTGCTTTCTGATTCCAAGTATGGAGAAGATTATTTTAAGAAATTAAAAGAAAATGGCTGCGAACTGGAATCTGGTACAACAGCAACCCATAACCAGGTAGCTGCTGGTGCATATAAAGTGGGTATCATGCTTGACTATGTAACACAGAACCTGATCGATGAAGGTTCACCGCTCGGATTTACATATCTTCCATCTGATCTGGTATCTATTTTCTCCCCAATCGGTCTGGTAGAAGGCTGTGCAAATGAGGACAATGGCAAACTGCTGTATGATTTCATCCTCTCTAAAGAAGGACAGGAAATTCTGGTAGAAAACAATCTGCTTTCTGTAAGAAACGATGTAGAGCAGAAAGGTGAAAGCGTTGATGAAATTACGAAATCAGCAATGACTGTAGATCTTCAGTCTCTGGCAGATAATTCAGATGAAATTATAAGCACCTTTGATTCCGTTTTCAAATAAAACGGCTTGAATGGCGGGGCTGGGATCTTAGGCCCCGCTTTTTTTACCCATTATATAAGGAGGATGCAGATGGCAAGTATAAAATTTGACAATATCTCCTTTGCATACGGAGAAAAACAGATATTAAAAAATTTTTCCCTTGAGGTAGAGGACAGCCAGATCATGTGTCTGGTAGGACCATCTGGCTGCGGAAAAACCACATTGATCCGGTGTCTTCTGGGCTTTAATAAACCGACTACCGGAGAAATATGGGTAGGAGACAGATGTATGTTTTCACAACCTAAAAGGATCAATGTTCCGCCGGAACGCAGGGGAATTGGAGTAGTATTTCAGGATTATGCAGTATGGCCCCACATGACCGTACTTGAAAATGTCAGCTACCCAATGAAAAAAAAGAAAATGTCAAAAGACGAGATCAAAACGCGGGCAGAAAATGCGTTAAAACAGGTGCGTATGAGTGAATACGCAAATTATCTGCCCAGTCAGCTTTCTGGAGGCCAGCAGCAGCGAGTGGCTATTGCCAGAGCATTAGTCAGCTCAGATGATGTGATCGTTATGGATGAACCTATCACCAACCTGGATGCCAAACTGCGTGGGGAGATGCTGGTAGAGATCCGTCAGATCCAGAAAAATATCGGAACCACAATTTTTTATATTACCCATGATCAGGAGGCGTCTTTGCAGCTTTGCGATAAGATGGCGATCATGAACAAGAGCGGAGAATTGTGTCAGCTTGGAGCAGATGAGGATATTATCCTTCATCCTGCAAATCGTTTTGTTTTTGAATTTATCGGAGTTTCAAACTTTTTTCAGCTGAAAAAAACAGCAGGAAACTGGTGCTTCTTCGGAGACAGCAAGCTGCCATATTATGGAGAAGTTCCAAAAGAATTTGAAAAAGCCGGAGAAGTAGATATGGGAATCCGCCCAAATAATATTATCTTTGATCAGACTTCTAAAATTCAGGCAGCTGTAAAACGATCTGTATTTTTAGGGAGCGAATACGATTATTTTGTGGATTTTGCAGGTCATGAGATCCGTATCCAGAAAAATGCATTTGACGCAGGAAAAGCCGGACACATTGAAAAAGAAGGCGAGAAAGTGGGTCTGACATTTGTAAATCCTGAGTTTTATCCGGTAAGAAAGGAGAAGGAAGTATGAGTTTCAAAAGACATCGCAGTATGACATCTGGTTCAGAACTGGCTGCAATGGAAGGCAGAAAGTTTGGACTTGACCAGGCAATGACGGCTGTCAGTTTTCTTCTTTTGCTGATCATTGTGGCGATCCCGATCTTTATGATCGTCTATAATGCATTTTTTTACGAAGGAAAATTTGATATCAGCCTGTTTATTTCTGTAATTGGAAATGTAGAAAACTTAAAAGCAATGTGGAATACCATTGTGATCGCGCTGGCGGTAACTGTATTTGGAACCATCATGGGACTTTTTTATGCCTGGCTTTTAGGCCGTAGTGACATCCCGGCAAAAGGCTTTATGCGTGCCATGTTTACCATTCCTTATATGTTTCCTCCATTTTTTGGAGCTATGGCCTGGGATCTTTTGTTTTCAGGACGTGCCGGATATGTGAATAAGTGGCTGATGGCAGTATTTCATCTGTCAAAGGCGCCAGTTAATATTAACAGTATCGGCGGAATTATTTTTGTAGAGTGCTCCTATTACTTCCCATTTGTATTTATGCAGGTTGTAAGTGCGCTGGAACGTATGGACCCGACTTTGGAGGAATCAGCAAGAATTGCCGGCGCAAAGCAGGGGCAGGTTATTTTAAAAATTACTCTTCCTCTTGTAAAACCAGCTATTTCAGCAGGAGCACTTTTGATCCTGATCTCTTCACTGGCTCACTTCGGTGTACCATCCATTCTTGGATTTTCTAAGAATATTTACACACTTCCAACTATGATCTATGCGCTGATCTATAAATCGTCGGGAAGCTTTGAAGGTATCCGTCAGGGTGCTGCATTATCCATTCTTTTAGTGGCAGTTGTATCTATTGCTCTGATCATCCAGAAACGGGTACTTAGCTCAGGAAGTTATGATATTATCAAGGGAAAATCCATGCGTCCGACTCTGATCAAGCTGCGTGGTGCGAAATATCCCCTTTTATTCCTGGCCTGCATTACTTTAGTTGTGATCGTTGTAGTTCCGTTAGCTATGATCTTCCTGGTTGCATTGGTCAATGCGTATGGTCTGCCGCTGACACCGGAGAACTTCTCTCTGAAGAACTACCAGAAGGTTCTGACTTCTGCTGCAACACTGGATTCTGTAAAGAATTCACTGTTCCTTTCCATAACAGCCGGAATTGTTTGTATGTTCCTTGGCGTTATGATCGCATATGTGATCAACAGAATCAAACCAAAGGGAAAAGGCGTTCTGGAAATTTTATCCGTTCTTCCTTACTCCATACCAGGAACTGTACTGGCAATTGGTGTGATCCTTTCCTGGTCAGGTGCAATTTTCGGAATCAAACTTTATAACACCATCTGGATCATTCTGGTAGCTTATATGGCACGATACCTGTCTTTCTCCATGAAGAGCGCATCCGCGTCACTGCAGCAGGTCAATCTGTCGCTGGAAGAGGCATCGAGAGCATGCGGAGCTACCCATACAGAATCATTAAAAGATATTACTCTGCCGCTGATCCGTCCGGCTATGGTATCTGGATTTTTCCTGATCTTTTTACCAGCCATGCGTGAACTGACTACATCTATTCTGCTGTATGGACCATATAGCCGTACATTGGGAGTTCAGATCTATTCCCTGCGTGATGCAGGTATGATCCCACAGGCATCGGCACTGGCTTCCATTGCAATTTTGATCATTATCGTCTGCAACACCATTGTAACAGAAATCACAAAAGACAGGAAGGGGGCATAAGGTATGGCTGAAAACCAGGTTGTATTGCAGCATGTAACAAAACGCTTTACTACCAGAACCATGGGAACCGTTACTGCTGTAGATGATTTTAATCTTGAAATAGAAGAAGGGGAGTGCTTTTCTTTCTTAGGTCCTTCTGGCTGCGGAAAGACTACGACCCTGAGAATGATCGCTGGATTTGAAGATCTTTCAGAAGGAGAGATCCACCTGTGCGGCAGACCCGTATCTGTAAAAGCGAAAAACTTATACGTGCCTCCAGAAGAACGTGGGCTTGGCATGGTATTCCAGGCTTTTGCTGTATGGCCCCATATGAACATTTTTGACAATGTAGCATTCCCTCTGAAGATCCAGAAGGTAAATAAAACGGATATCGCAAAGCGGGTAAAAGAAGCTCTTCATCATTGCAGTCTTGACGGGTTGGAAGAAGTATTCCCGTCAGAACTGTCCGGCGGACAGCAACAGAGAATTGCTCTTGCCAGAGCCATTGTAACCAATCCTAAGGTTATGCTTTTGGATGAACCGTTATCCAACCTGGATCCGAAATTACGTGAATCCATGCGTTTTGAAATTAAAGAACTTCAGAGAAAATTCGGTTTTACCATTATTTTTGTTACACATGATCAGTCAGAAGCAATGGCAATTTCGGACCGTATGATGGTGTGCGATATGGGAAAGATCATGCAGATCGATACGCCGGAAAATCTCTATAACAGACCAAATTCCAGATTTGTACATAGCTTTTTAGGAGATTCCACTTTTATCCATGTGGTGATCAAGGACGGAGCTGTTTATCCAAAAGGTGATTATGACCAAAAACTGGATATTGCCATTCCAGCCAATGCAGAGCAGGAAATGGTAGTAGCTACCAGACCAAACGCAATCGCGATCACGAAAGATATAGGCTTTAAGACACATGTAGAAAAGCGTATTTTCCTTACAGATCGTACAGAGTATCTGGTTCCGGTAGGAGAACAGCTTGTGAAAGTGGAAACCCCTCATCGTGTTGTATTTGCTCCGGGAGAAAGCTGCTGCATTCAGATTGGCGATCCAATGTGGTATCCGGAAGAAAATAAAGCTGCAGAAGAAGAAAGAATTCGGAGACAGCTGGTATAAATTTAGTTAAAAAAGCGTTTGTATACAAAGCTTTACACAAAGAAAAGGGCTGGTGCAAAACCGATCTTACAGGTTTTGCACTAGCCTGTTTTTGAAATGATGTATAAAAATTTTTAGGATAACATATTTCCTATAAGCTGCAGCATCACTTCCGCCACTCCTGATAAAATCATCACATGGATGGGGTTCATTTTAAAGCGGGCCAATAGGATCAGGGAGCCGGTAAAAATGCCTACGGCCTGAATGCTGATATTTGGCAGAAACTGGGCTGCGGTCAGAGAAGAAATCGCTTCTCCCCAGAAAGCATTGACCAGGATGCTGGCACCGGCAGCTGCGATCATGGCGATAACTGCTGGACGCAGGGATTTCAGAACACCCTGAAGCAAACTTAAATTCCGGTATTTCAGATAGATCTTTGCCAGTAATGTAACTAAAATGCAGGATGGCAGAACACAGCCGGCAGTAGCAGCCAAAGCTCCCGGCATTCCGGCAATACGGGTACCTACAAACGTAGCGGAGTTGACGGCGATCGGTCCCGGTGTCATCTGGGAAATGGTGATCAGGTCTGTAAATTCAGACTGGGAAAGCCATGGATGGAGTTGGACCACCTGGTTCTGGATCAGAGGCATGGCAGCATAGCCGCCTCCGAAGCTGAAGGCACCGATTTGAAGAAAACTGAGAAAAAGCTGTAAATAGATCATAATCTGTCTCCCTTCTGCTTGTTATCCTGAGAAGCATTTTCTGCCATTTTTTCCCGGTACAGTGTCAGGACGACACCCAGGGCAATACAGATCAGGATCAGTACAATGGCACTGACTTTATAAAAGTAATTGGCAATAAAAGCTGCGATCATAATGAAAATAGACAGGTATTGTTTTTCTTTTACAATACCGGATGCCATGCTAAAGCAGACTTCCATAATAACTGCCCCTACGCCTGACTGCATGCCATTTAACATCCACCCAACGATCAGGTTGGAACGGAATGCCGCATAACAGAATGAGATAGCAGAAAGAATGACAAAAGGTGGTATCACGGTAGCAATCACAGAGCATAACACACCGGTCAGTCCCGCCAGCTTATAGCCCACAACAATAGAACCATTTACAGCAATGGCTCCGGGACAGGATTGGGCGATAGCCACCAGATCCAGCATTTCTTCTTCATCGATCCAGTGATACTGGTCTACAAATTTTGTTTTCATTAAAGTAACGATCACATATCCGCCGCCAAAGGTAAAGGCGCTGAGATATAGTGTTGAGAGAAAGAGCTTTTTAAGAATCTGGCCCTTACTGGCTTTTTTTATATTTAATTCCATGGTTTCCTCCAGAAAGATAAGATGTTTTCTCGGAATCTTTCTGTGCCTGATTTTGTGAGAAGATTTTTTGTCAGTTGTGCCCAAATTTCTGAGGCGTATGGTGATGAAATTCGGGTGCGACTGGCGGAAAATCGGCCACAAAGGCAGGTGCAGGAAAGACCCCGAGAGGACATTAAGTTCTTTTTTACTATAAGCCATGAAAATGAAGATGTAAATGAAAAAATTAACGGGAGATTGGTAATATGATTGAAAAAAGCAGATACTTTCATATCTGCTTTTTCTGTGTTCTAACTTATAAGAGATCCATAACATCCTGCATAAAATCAAAGATTACAATTTACAGAAGGAATATATCGTCCATGTTGCTTGACAAGAATATTTCCTTTGGAGTAGATTTGTTTTCCACGGACAAATGTACTGATTACCTGACCATGAAAAGTTTTTCCTTCATATGGGTAGTGAGAAGATTTAGGTTCATAAAATGAGTCTTTGGCATGGAATGTCCAGACAGAATCAGGATCTAAAACAGCAAAATCTGCATCATTTCCGATTTCAATGCTTCCTTTTCCAGATAGTCCGAAGATTTTTGCAGGATTAGTTGCTGTAATATAAGCTAACTGAGTCAGAGAAAGACCACGGCGACATATGCCTTCGCTATAAAGACCTGGAAGAATCAGATCCAGACCGGGAAAGCCTCCTGGCACATTCCAAAAAGAACCAGATGATTTTTGTTCATCGGAATAGGTGGCATGATCACTACCAATCATATCAATTTCTCCTTGAAGGATACATTCCCATAAATTATCTACTTCTTCTTGGCTGCGGATTGGAGGAGCACATTTAGCCCATGCTCCACAACGAACTACATCCTCATTATTTAAAAGAAGGTAATGAGGACAGGTTTCAGCGGTTACATTCAGATTTCTTTGACGGAAATGACGGATGATTTCGATAACACGTTTCGAAGAAACGTGACACACGCTGATTCGTGCATGCTCCTCAAGCGCAAGGGTACATAACCGTTCAACGGCGAGAATCTCAGAAAGAATGGGACGGCTGTCACTGTTAGCTTCAGCTCCTTTTCCTGTTTCTATCATTTTCAGGGTTTCTGCTGTGCAGATAGATTGGTCTTCTGCATGTACGGCAACAAGGCAGTTGCTAGGTTTTAGAAGCTGAAAAAGAGCCATAAGACTGGCTTCATCGAAAGAACCATAGTCTCCTGCATCACTTAAAAAGATTTTAAAAGCAGCTACGCCTTTCTGGATTAATGCTTCAGCATTACTAAAATCATTGGCACGAATGCCACCATATAAAGCGCAGTCTACGATAGAATGCTCCTTAATATCATGAATCCGTTCATTGAGGACAGCAGGGGTAAACAAGGATGTAAGGTGGCCAGACTGGGGCATTTCTACCAGTGTTGTTACACCGCCACTAGCCGCAGTATAAGAACCGGTATCAAAATCGCTGCAGAATGTAACATGAGCATGGGAATCGATAACCCCGGGGAAAATAATCCGGCAATTTTTTCGTTTTTAACTGCAATAGTCAGTTTTTGTGCTTTTTGAGGAGTAACAACAACTGCGTTTTTTAGTATACAATCAAACATTACAAACCTCCTGAAAATTAATAATTTAAGTTGTGCCGCCAAGAAACAGAGATGGAGAAATGCAAAATGGTTCATGGTCAATAGGGTGTCCATTTAAAGCAAGAAGAAGTTTTTCTACAGCAATATCAGCAAGTTCCTGGATTTTTCCATCTACAGAGGTAAGGAAGGGGGCTGTGAGTTTGCCATAGATTAAATTATCGAATCCACTGACTGCTACATCAGAAGGAATGGAATATCCATATTGACGTAAAATGTGGATAACGCCCATGGCTGTCAGGTCAAGAGAACAGACTACGGCATTGAAAGATAATCCGCTGTCTATGATGGCTTGTCCTGCAGTGCATCCACCTTCAAAATCATCTGTGGGAGCTTCAAATACACATTCAGGAGCACATCTTACATCTAACTGGGCAAGCTTTTTATGAAATCCGGCCAATTTTCTTTGGCTAGCCATGCTTTTTCCGTAGTTTACATATAGAAAATTTCTTTTTCCGGTTCTGTAAATATGATCAGTCATCATTTCCATCCCCCTGGCTTCATCACAGATAACAGAAATGACATTTGGAAGATCCAGGCATCCGTTAAACATTAAAACTGGCTTGCTGGAAAAGACAGAAGATATAAACTCTTTTACCCTTTGCGTTCCCATAGAAGAACCTACGAAAATCAACGCATCGAACTGGTGCTGTTGAGAAAGTAGTGAGAATAGCGAATCTCCTTTTGTCCCCGCATTAATAACAATCGCAGAATATCCTTCCTGACTGAGCAGATTTTCCAGATGGTATATAACATGGGCGCGGTACAGATTTCGGATGTCATCGACAACAATTCCGATCATATTCATGGAATTGTGTTTAAGACCTCGTGCAATAGCATTTGGGCTATAGCCGGTTTCGTTCAGAACATCCATGACCCTTTGATAGGTTTTCTGACTGATATTGGGTTTATTATTCAGTACTCTTGAAACAGTAGCAACAGAAACATTCGCTTTTTTTGCTATTTCTTGTATATTCATGAGATTCCTTTTCTGAAAAGTTGGGAATTAGTTACATTTTTATCTTAGCATAGTTCAAAGTGAAAATCAATAAAAACGATTACAAAAAATAAAAACCAATTGTACAAAAAGATATTGATATAAAAAGTAAAAACAATAGAAATTGGAAAATATATAAAAAAATATTTTAAAACACACGAAAAATAATGAAAAATACACAAATACAATATTGACATTTAGTGTATATGATGCTAATGTAAATATTGTAAACGATTACAAAAACGAGAGGAGAAAGGGGATATGGGAGAACGGATCATTGACCTGTCGATGGATATAAAAAGTGGTATGGTGGCTAATCGCGATTTTGCAGGGAATATTTTTGTGCCATTGATAAGCCATGAGCAATCCAAAGCTTTTCATGCTGGAGTTCCAGGAGATCCATTTTTGTCATCTTGGAATTACATTGGGATGACAGAACATACAGGAACTCATGTAGATGGTTTTTATCATATGGATCCAGATGGTCTTACGATAGATCAAATGCCCTTAGAACTTTTTTTCGGAAAAGCTGTTTGCTTTGACATGACTCATATTCCACCTGGTGGGTGTATTACGGCAAAAGATATGGAAGAGGCACAAGAAAAAAGTGGTGTAGTGGTTGATGGACATATTGTGCTTCTTGCCACAGGACATCATAAGAGGTATTTTCCAAAAGATGAGGTTTTGACAATGAATCCGGAGGTATCAGCTGAAGCTGTCAGATGGCTTTATGAACATCATTCCAGGATGCATGGGGTGGAAGGACCTTCTACAGATATTTTAGAAAAACAGACATTTCCAAGTCATAGAGCTTGTCGTGATCTTAAAATTGCTCATTATGAGTGGTTGGTAAATTTGGAAGAATTAATCGGAAAAGGAGAATTTATGTTTTATGGGATTCCTTTACGATTGAAAGGGGGGTCAGGTTCTCCGGTGCGCGCATTTGCAGTTGTTAAAGAGTGATATACGCTCAGAGAGAAGGAGGAGGAATCAATGCACATTTTGGTAACTGGAGGGAGTGGCTTTATTGGAATTAATATTGCTCAAGTTCTCTCTCAGGATTCTGATAATTATGTGATTCTTTATTCACGGAGCAAACCACCGCATCAGGCGATGGAAGTATTAGCTGGGCAGGTTGGAAATGTGGTTTGGGAACAGGGAGATGTTCAAGATGAGATACGGCTGAATGAAGTTATGACAGACCATAAAATTGATTATGTTGTTCATGCAGCTGTTATCACGCCGAATGCTGAGCGGGAAAAAGGGCAGATGAATGAAATTGTTGAAGTCAACTGCCTTGGAACATTAAAAGTGCTTGCGGTGGCAAAAAAACATAATATAAAACGTTTTGTTTATGTAAGCTCGGTAGCCGTATATGGTGATGTATGCCAGAAAGAAGATCCAGTTTATACAACGACACTAAAAAATCCAACTAATACATATGAAGTGATCAAATATACTACAGAATTATTATGTAAACGTTATGCAGAACTCCATAAAGTAGATGTAGTTGCTTTACGGTTGGGCGATGTATATGGGGCCTGGGAATATAGAAGTGGAGTACGCGATACGATGAGCGCCCCTTGTCAGGCTGCGTTTCATGCACTTCGTGGAGAAACGGTGAAATTGAAAAAAGCAGGAATAACAGGTTGGGTCTATGGTCTGGATACAGGACGTGCGGTAGAGGCTGTTTTGAAAGCAAAAAAGCTTACTCAGTTTACATATAATTGTGGAGGAACGGAGAAATGGTCTATTGTTCAATTTTGCCAGGAGCTTCAACAGGAATTCCCGGCACTTCGCTGTATGGTAGATCCAGAAGAACAATATCCTAATGTGACCTTTTTCAGTGAAGCTGATAATGGGCTGTTTGACATGGAACAGTTAAAAAAGGATACAGGTTTTACTCCTTTATTCGGATTAAAACGAGGAGTTGAGGATTATCTAAGGTGGATAAAAAAATATCCGGAAATGATTTTAGAGAAGCCGAAGCGGTAGTAAGTATGAAATTGTACATTGGCACAGAAGTAGAGACTGTGCTTTAATAAAGAATTTATAAAAAAGAGGAGGACCTATGAAGAAACAAAAACTCACATCATTATTGTTGGTATCGGCTATGACTCTGTCTTTGGCTGCATGTGGCGGGCAATCGGATGGAAATGCAGGAACTGCTCAGTCAGGGACAGCTGTATCGGCGGAGACGAAGGACGCCAGCAGGGAAAAAACATTGATCTGGGCTGTGCCAGAACTTCCCAATGGAGCGGATAACGAATTCCAATATACAGCGGAGGCCCAGGAAATGGAGAGAAATATTTATGATTCTCCACTGGCATACGCAACGTATTATGATGAAACAACAGGTTTTATTTTGCCGGATTATGACGAAATTGTTCCATCACTTGCAGAGTCATGGGAAATGAGCGAGGACGGCTCCGCAGTCACAATCACATTTCGGAAAGGAGTTAAATCTCATGCGGGGAATGAACTGACGGCAGATGATTTCGTGTATTCCTGGGAACGTGGATTTGGAGATGCTGGCAATAAAGGAACGTTCGGTGCTCAGAATATGGGTCTTACAGATGCCAGTCAGATAGAAAAGATTGATGACTATACAGTTAAAGTAAATATGAATGGCCCGAATCCTATTGCTGAGGCGTTCCTTGCGCATGTGTGTGGATTGATCGTTGATAGTGTAGAATATAAAAAACATGCGACGGAAAGTGATCCATGGGCATTAGACTGGGCTTCTACAAATGCTTCTGGGTTTGGACCATGGAAACTGGTAGAGTTTACACCGGGGGTAAGATGTGTCCTTGATCGTTTTGACGAATACTGGGATAAAGATCACCTTCCATATTTTGAAAAAGTGATTATTTTGGAAGTGCCAGAGTCGTCTAACCGTGCCTCCATGCTGTTAAGTGGAGATGTGGATGCAGCAACAAAGCTGTCTAATAGTGAGATTGCAACTCTTCAGAAAGATGAGAGCGTTAAGTGTCTCCACTATGATTCCAATAAAACATTTATTATTGGAATTAATAACAAAAATGAATATCTGGCAAATGTCAAAGTAAGACAGGCATTGGGATTTGCAGTACCATATCAGGAAATATTGGATACTGTATATCTGGGACAGGCGAAGCAGTTAAAGAGTCTGGTATGTTCTACTTATCCAATGTCTACAGATGAGTATTTTAAGTACAGTTATGATCTGGAGCAGGCAAAATCACTTTTGGCAGAAGCAGGATATACTGATGGTTTTACATGTAAGATTACAGTAGATAATACGAATATTCAGGCGGAACAGGTAGCTCTTTTGATGCAGAGTTCATTTAAGCAGATTGGAGTTAATCTGGAAATTGAGAAGATTCAGTCAGGAGATTATTATGATAAACTGGCTAATAAGGATTTTGATGGATTGTATGCATTTTTGGATTCAGCCGGATGTCCAGATGCAGGATTTGCGTTGAGATTGGGGGCTTATACTGGGTCTATCAATAACATGGGACACTATTCTAATGCAGAAGTAGATGAATTGATAGATAAAATGATGTCTACTACAGACAAAACTGTTCGTGAAGAATGTGCAAAGAGGATTCAGGAAATTGTTGTATGGGAAGATCCGTATTGTCTGTATATTGCAGAGCCAGGTTTTGATCTTGTAGTAACAAAGGATATTGAAAAACCACAGTGGGATACGATTCAGCAGATTCATTGGAATACAATGTATCGAAATGAAAATAAATAAAAACGCAACCTGAGGACAGGTTTATTGAGGGAACATCCTGTCAAAGATGTTCCCTCAGTCTTTAAACAGAAGGGGAAAATGATGATAAAAAGACTTCAATATCTTGGAAAAAGAATTTTGGTTTTTATTCCCTTATTTCTGGGAGTTATGTTTGCATCTTTTGTACTGATCCGGATGTTGCCGGGAGATCCGGCGCATATTTTGGCAGGAAATTATGCATATGAAGAGACAATACAGGCGCTTACAGAAAAAATGGGATTAGATAAACCAGTATTGGAACAGTTTGTAATTTATGTGAAAAATGTTCTTCATGGGGATTTGGGACATTCTTATTTTACGAATAGTGAAATTCTGGATGATTTATTAAAGAGATTTCCGGCCACATTTGAATTGATCACATTGAGTATTATTCTGGCATTGGTTTTGGGGCTTATTCTGGGAATGTTTTCTGCAACAAGGCCTCAGGGTATAGCTTCACGGATTTCGCGGGTGTATGGAATGTTAGCAGGTTCTTTTGCGGATTTCTGGCTTGCTTTGATTTTTATATATATCTTTTTTGTTACATTAAAAATTGCTCCAGCACCGATTGGAAGACTGGATGTGGTAATGATACCACCGAAAAGAATTACAGGAATGTATATTATGGACAGTATTCTTACAGGAAACTGGGAGTGTTTTGTAAATGCAGCAAAACATCTGGCGCTTCCTGTAATCACACTGGGTGTGATCAATGGTGCAGCGATAATGAAAATGACCAACTCAACAATGACAGAAGTGTTAGATTCTGATTTTATCAATCATGCACGTATTATGGGATTATCTAAAGCGAAAATCAGAAGCTATGCATTAAAAAATTCATTGTCGGCAGTTCTTATGGTAATAGGAAATATATATAGTTACCTGTTAGGCGGTGCTGTTCTGATCGAGTCGGTTTTTGCATGGGGAGGTTTGGGACAGTATGTGACACAGGCTCTTTCTAATAAAGATTACAGTGCAATTCAAGGATTTATTCTTGTGGCGACGTTATTCTCCATGGTGTTGTATTTGATTTTAGATTTGATTCAAATGGCAATTGATCCGCGTATCAAATATTAAGGAGGCATTATGAAAAAAGAAGTAAAAGAATTTTTTAGAATGCTTAAGAAGAATAAACAGGGGATCGTAGGTTTGGTGATGATTATTTGTATTGTTTTGCTGGGGATTTTTGCTTCAGTAATCAGTCCATTTGATCCCGAAATGACAAATGCGGCAGATGCACGCATGGCGCCATGCCTGGCACATTTATTTGGAACCGATGAGACCGGCATGGACATTTTTTCCCGATGTATTTGGGCGATTCGTATTGATGTTGTGATCGGCGTTTTTGGAACTTTGATCTCTTTGATGATTGGAATTCCATTTGGGCTTTTGGCAGGTTATTATGAAGGAGTTATAGGAGAAGTGATTTTGAGAATTGCCGATCTGATTCAGGCATTTCCAGCATTTATTCTGGCAATGGCTCTTGTGTCTGCGCTTGGAAACAGTACGCAAAATATATTAATGGTGGTTGCATTTGTAAATGTACCTATTTATACGAGATTTGTAAGGGGAGAAGTGCTTGCTATGAAGAGCAGACCGTTTATAGAAGCAGGACATACGGCAGGAATGTCCCCTACAAGAATTATGTTCCAGGAACTACTGCCGAATTCTCTCCGTCCGGCGCTTGTTCAGGCTTCTATTAATATTGGCGGAGCGATTCTTCTTACAGCTGGTTTAAGCTATATTGGAGCAGGCGTAACGATTCCGACTCCAGAATGGGGATCTATGATTTCTATTGGCGCACCGTTAATTTTAACAAAACAGTGGTGGGCAGCTCTGTTTCCGGGATTGAGCATTGGCGTAACAGTTTTTGGATTTGCAATGTTTGCTGATTTCCTCAGGATCTACCTGAACCCTGAAAGGAGATAACTGGTATGCATGAAATTCTAAAAGTGGAAAATTTAAGGGTGGGATTTGATCTTACAAAGGGACGATCTCATATTGTAAATGGACTGAATTTGACATTACAGGAAGGGCACTTGATCGGACTTGTAGGGGAATCGGGTTCGGGAAAATCTGTAGCAGCATCAGCTATTCTTGGGTATGTGAGAAAACCAGGAGTGATTGAAAATGGAAAAGTAACATTTGATGAATCTGTAGAACTTCAAAAGTTAAATGACGAGCAGTTGGCAGAATATAGAGGGAAGGCGATTGGATTAATTGCTGCAAATGCAAGAAATCATTTGAATCCACTTATGACTGTAGGAGAACAGATTGCTAATGTGTACATGGCTCATAATTCTTGTAAAAAGAAAGAAGCCATGGAGAAAGTCATCACTATGTTGAAGGCAGTTGGACTTACAGATCCAGAACAGCGTGCAAAAGCGTATCCCCATGAACTTAGTGGAGGTATGGCACAGAGATGTATGATTGCTATGGCGTTGATCAATATGCCAAGGGTTCTGATTGCAGATGATGCAACGAATGGTCTGGATGTAACGGTTCAGGCACAGATTATGGATTTAATTCTGGAACTTCTCCATGAGAGAAATATGTCTGGAATTTTTATTACTCATGATCTTGGTGTTGTTGCGCAATGTTGCACAGAGGTGGCAATTATGTATTGCGGTCAGATTGTGGAATTTGCAACTATAGAACAGTTGTTTAAAAATCCATGTCATCCTTATACCCGACATCTGTTGAATGCACTTCCTGAATATAGAGATAAGAATGTAAAAACAACGGCAGGAGATGCTTTGATTGATACCATGAATCTTCCAGAAGGATGTCTGTATCATCCTCGCTGTCCATATGCCTGTGATCAGTGCAGCAGGGAAGAACCGGTAGAAATTGAAGTTGAGCCAGGACATCTGGTAAAGTGTTTTTGTAATATGGTAAATGATAAGGAGGAGAAGTGATGGGAAACTTACTTGAAGTAAAAAATCTGACCAAACTTTTCCCGGTGGGATATAAGAAGAATATCACTGCCATTAATTCCATTTCCTTTGAAGTGCATGAAGGAGAAACATTGGGACTGATCGGAGAGTCAGGATCTGGAAAATCTACAGTAGGACGATGTATTCTGAATTTGATCAAACCGACGGCGGGCACTTTGATTTATAGAGGAACTAAGTATTCTGAGTTGACCAGAAATCAACGAAGAGAAATTCAGAAAGAGATGCAGATGGTATTTCAGGATCCAAATTATTCGTTGAATCCTCGTGTCTGTGTATGGGATACAGTATATAATACATTGAAAGTTAATAAAGATTTTACACCGGAACAATGCCAGAGGATGACGAAGGAAGCATTGGATCAAGTGTATTTAAAAGAGGCAGATTATAATAAATACGCTCATCAGTTAAGTGCCGGTCAGCAGCAGAGAGTTGGCATTGCCAGAGCTATTGCAGCGCATCCAAAGTTTATTGTTCTAGATGAGCCAACATCTTCTCTGGATGTTTCCATAAGAGCAGAAATAATTGATCTGCTGAGAAATCTTCAAAAGAATATGGGAGTTTCGTACCTGTTTATTTCTCACGATTTGAGTACAATCCAATATATTTGCAATCGTGTAGCAGTTATGTATCTGGGATCAATTGTAGAGTATGGAACGGTGGATCAGTTGTTTAAGAATCATCAGCATCCTTACAGCAAGGCATTGTTAGCATCTGTCATGGTGCCTGATCCAGACATTAAGCGTTCTGATTATAAATTAACTGGGGAAATTCCAAGCTCTATTAATTTACCGAAAGGTTGCACACTTGCATCCCGTTGTATGGAGGCAGAAAAGATATGTTTTGAACGCAACCCAGATATGGTAGAAACAGAGCCAGGACATTTTGTAAAATGCCATAAAGCGATACCGTGTGTAGGTTGTTCGGCATGTGCAGGAAAGGAGAAATTATGAGATTGAAAGATAAAGTGGCAGTTATTACAGGCGCAAGTGCTGGATTTGGTATGAGCAGAGGATTCCCTGAGGGATTTGCCCGTGAAGGTGCAAATTTAGTTTTAAATTATTTTGCACAACCCAAGGAAGCAATGGAAGCTTTCAAAAAAGAATTAGAGGATTTGAATAATGTCAAGGTTGTGTTGGTGGAAGGGGATATATCTAAGGAAGAAACGGCGGTTAATCTGATAAATGCAGCTATAGTAAATTTTGGAAGAGTGGATATTCTTATCAATAATGCAGGAATCTCAAAACCGAAGCTTTTAGTAGATATGACATTTGAAGAATGGCAGAGGCTTATGTCGGTTAATTTGAATGGTGTATTTCTTACATGTAAGTATGCAGTTCCTCATATGATCCAACAAAGGTTTGGAAGAATTATCAATATTGCATCACAGGTGGGGCAGAAAGGAAGTGTGGAGCATTGCCACTATGCTGCTGCTAAAGCAGGGATGATTGGATTTACAAAATCATTAGCCAGAGAGGTCGGACAATACGGTATTACTTGTAACTGTGTTGCTCCTGGACCGATTACTACCCAGCTTACAGGAGAAGTAAGCAAGGAATGGTTGGATGCGAAAGCTAAGGAATTAGTAATTCCGCGATTTGGAACAGTGGAAGAGGTTGTTCCGTCAGCTGTTTTCCTGGCTAGCGAACCGGATGGAAACCTTTATACAGGACAAACATTAGGACCTAATTTAGGTGATGTAATGTTATAATCGGAGGAAAACAGAAATGAAGGTAAATAGAGATAGATTATGGGATAAACTGCATGAAGTTGGCGGGATTGGTGCAGTACCAGAAGGAGGAATCAGCCGATTTGCCTGGACGCCGGAATATCAGGAAGCGTGTCAGCTTTTGATGGGATGGATGGAAGAACTTGGCTTAAAGGTCAGAATGGATACGGTTGGAAACATATATGGAAGATATGAAGGAACAGAGAATCTGCCCGCGATTTTATGTGGATCTCATTTTGATACAGTGCCTAATGGTGGTTATTTCGATGGTTTGACAGGAATTATGACTGCATTAGAAGCTGTTAGCATTCTGAAGGAAGAGGGGATCAGAACTAGAAGACCTATTGAGATTGTGGCATTTGTTAATGAGGAAGCAAGCCAGTTTCTGGGAGGAACTTTTGGTAGTAAAGCAATATGTGGAGTACTTCCAGAGAATTATGTGGATACCTGCTGCCATAAAACGACTGGGGAAACGTTGCGGAGCGCAATGAAGAAGTTTGGTATGGCAACTGATCCTGACCGGCTTTTGGACAGTAAAATAGATCCTAAGGATTATTTCTGTTTTATTGAAGTGCATATTGAACAGGGGCGTTATCTGCTGGAACAGAATATACCGTTGTCGGTTGTTTCGGATATTGCAGGGATTAAGCAGTTTTATATTGAGTTACATGGCGTTTCCTGTCATGCAGGAGGAATGGCATTGAAAGACAGGCACGACACATTGCAGGCGGCTGCAGCAATTGCATCGGAAGTGGAACGTCTTGCCTTGGCTACTGGAAATGATAGCAGAGGAACGGTGGGATATATTCAGTCTAAACCGGGTGAACACAATATTATTGCAAATTACTCTATACTCCCAGTAGATTACAGAGAGGCAGATGATGAAACATGGAATCAGTTGTATGAAGATCTTATGGCGTTTGTAAAGTCAGAGTGCGAAAAAAGGGGGCTGACATGGTCAGCACATTATACCTGTAATCTGGCACCGTCTCATTGCAATAAGACAATTATGAAAGTGATGAATGAAGCGGCAGACCGGCTGGGAATCGTACATAATGAAATGATTAGTTTTCCTTGTCATGATGCTGTAAATATGGAGAGGATTCTGCCTATAGGAATGATATTCGTAAGAAGTTCCAATGGTGGTTTGAGTCACTGTCCGGAAGAGTATACTACAAAAGAGGATTTAGGAGACAGTGCGGATACTCTTTTGGAAACATTGAAAGTTCTTGGAAATATGGATTCTCTTTAGAAGCTAATAATGTCCTCTCGGAGTCTTTCGTGTACCTGACTTTGTGGCTGATTATCTGCCGGTCATAGTCACATTCGGATATCAGAGGCAGACGCAACGCCAACGCTTTTGAAATTTAGGTACAACTTATAAAAAACTTCTCACAAAATCAAATACAGATATATTTTGAGATAACATAATAAAAAATGGAGGAAAAATAACAAAATGAAAGCAGTAAAACTTGAAACAGATAAAGCACCACAGCCAGGAGGATGGTATTCCCAGGCATTCAGAGTTGGAGATTTGATTTATACAGCAGGAGTTACAGCTAATGATCCGGTAACGGGTAAACTAGTTGCGCCTGGAGATATTGTGGGACAGACAAGACAGATACTGAAGAATATGGATGCCCTTTTAAAGGCACATGGATCGGATCTTCAGCATGTATTTAAAACACTGGTGTTTGTAGATGATATTGATAAATTCCCGGAATTTAATGAGGCTTATAAAGAATTTTTTCCGGTAGATCCACCGGCCAGAAGTACAATGCAAATTGGAAAGTTCAATCACGGAATGGCAATTGAAATTGAGGCAATTGCAACAATAAAAGGAGAGAACTGATAGAAACTGTACCAGGGGGATAAGTTCAGCAGATAAAAGAGCTTTCTTCTAAAAGCATTTGATTTTGTATTTTGATTCTAGCCGCGACAGCTTCACATACGGTGATCCAAAGCTGTTGCGGCTATGTATAATCCGTTTTATTACATTTAACTTATCGATGTTTCTTTTCGCAATCTCGTTGTTGTAATTTAATTATTTTTTCACAGTTCACATTATGTTTCCTAGTCGGGAATTCTTTTTTTCAGATTTTCATCCCAATAGTTCAGTTTAGAAAGAACCGTAAAAAAATCTTGACAGCTTATTAAGACTATGTTAATTTAAAAAGTGTGACCACTCAATATATTGAGTTAAGCCCAGACGGACAGGCGGGTCAGAAGCCGAAAGTGGGAAACCACATTATTGATTGGGTTAGAAGCCCAAATTTTATAAGTCGATACGCAGTATGCGTAATTTTATCAGTGCAAAAAGGCACGTCACTTGTGAAACGGTCAATAAGAGCTTCTGGCAAAACAGAGCGGAGAACTGGGAAAGTAGGGTCACTTTTTTTCTGCCTGTTAAAAGGACAGAGACATTTAAAGACAAAACACATACAGCAGGTGATGGAATATGCCGTCACCTGTTTTTTTTATGGATGAAAGGGACGGCGAGTATGAGGAGGCGGGAAAATGGACCTGGAAGCACAAAAACGTGCGCCTATTTATGAGGCGTTAGAGCGTTTTAGAAAGAAAAGGGTAGTGCCCTTTGATGTACCGGGACACAAAAGAGGACGGGGAAACCCGGAGCTGGCAGCTCTTTTAGGGGAAAAATGTGTTGGATTAGATGTAAATTCCATGAAACCTTTAGATAACCTGTGCCATCCGGTATCTGTGATCCGGGAGGCAGAGGAACTGGCAGCAGAGGCCTTTGGTGCCAGTCATGCATTTCTTATGGTAGGAGGAACCACTTCTGCTGTCCAGGGGATGATCCTTTCAGTCTGTAAAGCAGGAGATAAGATCATTCTGCCAAGAAATGTACATAAAAGTGCCATCAATGCCCTGGTACTTTGCGGGGCTGTTCCGGTTTATGTAAATCCGGAAGTAAACGGAGATCTGGGAATCTCTCTTGGAATGGACATTCATAAGGTGGAAAAAGCGATTGAAGAAAATCCGGATGCTGTAGCGGTTCTGGTAAATAACCCCACCTACTACGGAATCTGCTCTGATCTGCGGGGCATCGTAAAGCTGGCCCACGAAAAAGGGATGAAGGTGCTGGCAGATGAAGCTCATGGAACCCATTTGTACTTTGGAAAAGGCCTTCCGGTAAATGCAATGGCAGCAGGTGCAGATATGGCAGCTGTTTCCATGCACAAATCAGGAGGAAGCCTGACACAAAGCTCCATGCTTCTGTTAAATAAGGGCATGAACCAGGATTATGTGCGTCAGATCATTAACCTGACGCAGACTACCAGTGCATCCTATCTTCTCCTCTCCAGTCTGGATATTTCCAGAAGGAACCTGGCACTGCGGGGGGAGGAATCCTTTGGGAAAGTGATTCAGATGGCAGAATATGCCAGAAATGAGATCAATTCCATTGACGGCTATTATGCATATGGAAAAGATCTGGTCAATGGTACCAGTGTCTATGATTTTGATGTGACCAAGCTTTCCGTGTATACACTGGGGATCGGACTGGCAGGTATTGAGGTTTATGATCTGTTAAGAGATGAATATGACATCCAGATCGAGTTTGGAGATATCTGCAACATTTTGGCGTATATTTCTATTGGGGACCGGATCCAGGATATTGAACGTTTAGTGGGGGCTTTGGCAGATATTGAACGCCTTTACCGGAAAGACAAGACCGGTATGCTTACAGGGGAATACATTTCACCGAAGGTAGAATGTTCACCACAGAAGGCGTTTTATGCGGAAAAGATTTCTCTTCCCATTGCACAGGCAGCAGGAAAAATCAGCGGTGAATTTGTTATGTGTTATCCGCCGGGTATCCCGATTCTGGCGCCAGGCGAGGTGATTACCCAGGAGATCGTGGAATACATTCTTTACGCAAAAGAAAAAGGATGTTCCATGCAGGGAACAGAAGATCCGAGAATAGAGAATCTGATGGTTTTGGCATAAATCTTCTCACAAAATCAGGCACAGAGAGATTCTGAGAGAATATTTTGAAATATAGGGGACATAAGAGGAGCTGAAAAATGGAATTATGGTATTCGGAGTTTCATACGGAAAATGTAAAGCTTTCTGTCCGTGTGGACCGTCAGCTGTTTTCCGGTGAAAGTGAGTATCAGCGGATCGATGTATTTGAGTCTGCTGAATTTGGAAAATTTGTAGCTTTGGATGGAGAAATCGTATTTTCTGAAAAAGATGAATTTATTTATGATGAAATGGTGACACATGTGCCTATGGCTGTCCATCCTGACGTGAAAAATGTGCTGATCATCGGTGGCGGAGATGGCGGTGTGGCAAAGGAACTGATCCAGTATCCAGGGATTGAATCCATTGATGTGGTAGAAACCGATAAAATGTTTGTAGATGTGTGCAGGGAGATCTTTCCGGAGGTAGCCTGCGGATTAGACGAGGAACGGGTCCATGTATATTACGATGACGGACTGCGTTTTCTCCGGGGAAAGAAAAACTGCTATGACCTGATCATCAATGACTCTACAGACCCGTTTGGACATACAGAAGGTCTGTTTACCAAGGAGTTCTATGGCAGCTGTTATAATGCACTGCGGGAAGATGGGATCATGGTGTATCAGCATGGAAGTCCCTTTTATGATGAAGATGAAGCTGCCTGCCGCAGCATGCACAGAAAGGTATATCGTTCCTTTCCTGTAAGCCGCGTATATCAGGCCCATATTCCTACCTGTCCGTCAGGCTACTGGCTGTTTGGCTTTGCCTCAAAGAAGTATCATCCTTTAAATGATCTTCAGGCGGAAAAATGGAACGGGCTTCATATACCAACATGGTACTATACAACCAATCTCCATGCAGGCGCGTTTATGCTGCCAAAATATGTGGAGGACCTGTTAGAAGAGGAGGAAAGATAAGTAACTAAAAATACAATTAAATGTGAACAAATAGATTCAAATATACTCAAAATCCAGAGTATTCGTTTGTGCTAACGTCAAAGCAGTCGGAAACGTCGAGAAGTAACCAGTGCAAGTTGGAACAGCCTTGCTAATTATAGGATAGAACCTTGATGGTGACGTTTGGACAATGGTAGAAGTC
>UQTA01000025.1 GCA_900543885.1 uncultured Clostridium sp. | reverse complement strand
TTGGTTTTTGTTCTGAATTTTCTCAAATCCAAAGGTCTAAACCAGACCTTTTTAATTTTCTGAATTTTCAGGGTTTTACATACTGTTTAATCTTCAATTATCAAGGTTCTCATTTCGTTGTCAGACTCGTTTGCTGCAACGGTTATTTATTATAACCGGTTGTTTTTCATTTGTCAACAACTTTTTAAAATTATTTTTTGTTTCTTTCAAAACATTTGCTGCTCTCTCAAGCGCGAAGATTATAATAGCAAACCTCAAAGCATTTGTCAACAACTTTTTTCAAATTATTTTTCACAAAAAAAGGGCTCGCTGTATGCAAGTGATGCACGGCGAAACCTCTTTTTTATCATGCCCTGTATGGGGCGACCCCCTTTTCTACTATTACAGAATACAATGAGAAAGCCTTTGTCGATGGAATTGTGTCAATGCCCTGAATGGGGTGACCTTCATTTCTACCCTTACCGCTGGAAGCCGCATAAATAAAGGCTTTGCAGGCTCATTTTTGCAGAAGTTTTTCTGAATATTCTGAAAAAGGCATTTTTGAAGGGTGTTTTTGGAAGTTCACAATTTGTTCATATTTCAGTCCTGTTTTATGTTTCTAGCATAACGCATTTTCACAGATTGTGAAAGTACTTTTTTAATGTATTGCAATAACACTCTATTTCATTCAGGCTTTTCAGATATGCGAATTCCACTATGAACAGATAATTACCGACTATATGTAATCCTTTATACTTGAAAGCAGAATAAACACTATGTTGTATCTCTAACATTAGTCTATCAGAAAAAAGGAAATTTGGAAAGATAAAATATTAAGAAGCAGGAGATCTTCCTTGATTTTTTCTTTGATTTGATTAAAAATGCAAAAAATCCACTGCCACCAGATATTTTCACCCTGATAGCAGTGGACTTTCTTATACTATTCTATTCTCTATTTCTCCATTATTCCGGCTTCACCGGTATTACCACATCACCGTTATCTCCAGGTCCTCCATTTCCAGCTGCTGTGGTTGCGGCAGCGGTTGTCTGTACCGGTGCCGGGGCTACTGCTGTGGTAGGTGCTGCTGCTGTAGTTGCAGACTCTGTGGTATGTCCAGGAGCTGCAGTGGTATGGTTAGCAGCTGTGGTCTCAGTTGGCGCTGCTATGCTTGCACTTGTACTTGACTCAGTTGTCTCAGACGGAACATAACCATCTGGCATTCCATCTACTGTAGGTGAAACGGTAGTTGCCTGTGTAGTTGTTTCAGACGGATTCAATACAACACCGCTGGAATTGCGGCGGATCACAGGAGTATGTCCCTTATAAGTGGTCTTATGATCCAGTTCTCTGGATATTTCTTTTCCATCTTTATATACGACCTTGTAAGTTTCCCATCTGCTTCCGGCGCTTCCCTTGGATTTTGTCACTTCTGCTCCAGGCTGAAGCGTCTGGTCTTCCTCATAAGTCGGATTTGGCGTACCAAGATCTTCCACCTTCTTAGACTCTAAATCCCAGGTAATACCATCTTCCAGGATCGGGATACCGTAAACAGATACTGTCATTTTCTGATCTGCATAACTTGCTCTTAATCCGATCGCCGTACTGGAATTGTTGATAAACTTAAAGTCTGGCTGATCCCAGCTGACGGTTGCATCGCGGCCAGGTGTAACATAACTTGGCTCAAAAGTATGAGAACGGCGGGAACTGATCTTTAATCCAGCCTTAAATACCGCATTATATAAGGTAGTAGAAACCTGGCATACACCGCCGCCAATCTCCTGCACTACTTCTCCGTTATTATAGGCAGCAGCGCCTTTATATCCTTTGGCTTCTGTACGCTGTCCTACTGTACCGTTAAAGGAAAATTCCTGTCCCGGTTTGATAACCGTACCATTAATAGCTTCTGCTGCCAGACGTACATTGGTATTACGGTTCTTGTTTGCAGTTGTATTCGTGGTAAAGGAACTGATCGTCTTATATTTTTCTTTTGCTCTGGATGCTGATATCTCCGGTGCTACCGTATTTCCTGTGGCAGCGATCTTTGCATCGAATTTTTTGTCATTTAATGCCTGTAAAATGTCTGCTGCCAGCTTATCCTGATCAATGGCAAAGCCATCTTCTTCACCTGCAAATACAAATTTGCCGCTGGCTGCATCAAATTTATCAATGGAACCGTTCTTTGCTTTCTTATCCCATTTTGCTGCGCAGGCTGCTGCCTCTGCTTTCACCTGTTCATCCAATCCTGAGGTATCTAAAGTATAACTGTCCTGCGGATCACTGCCGTCTTTATAGATTTCATCTAAAAGAGCATCTACTTTCTCTGCCATCAGGTCAGTCACCTGATACTGGTCAGAATCATATTCAACGATCATGCTCCATGGGAACTCTTTTAAAATGGCCGCTTTCGCTTCACTCTTTGACATTCCGGTGATAGAAATGCCATCTACCTGGACTTCCTTCTGCATTTCAGTCTCAGATTCGCTTTCAATCACAGTTTCTGTCCCTGCAATATCTTTGTTTGAGCCTTTTCCCTTAAGCGCAAGAGAAATACCTGTAATAAACACAATAAGAACTACGCCTGCAATAGCAATGATCTTGTAATTTGGTCCTTTTTTTCTATGATATCCACCGCTGCGTCTGCCGGAATAGCTTCCGCCTGACCGTGAAGAATAACCGGAAGATGTACTTCTGCGCCCGGAAGAAGTTCCATAGCTGCTTCTGGCAGATGTGCCTCTTGAGGAAGAACTGCTTCTTCCTGATGCACTGCTTCTATTTGTACTTCTGGCCCGGCTTCTGCCTGCAGAAGAATTTCGATTTCTGCTATTTTCTAACTGATTCATTTCTTTTCACCTGTTACATTTTTTCGCTTATTTTTAATTACAGCTTGTAGTATAGCATACTTTATTTAAAATGGAACTGATTTTTAAACTTTTTTCAGAGTATTTCTTTTCCCTTTTTTCTGTTTGTAACAATCCTGTTAAAAGTATTACCAAAATGTTTCATCCATGTTATTATTATCAAAAGACTATGAAAATTTAAAGGAGTTTGTTACTATGGGGTTTGTTGATCTGCACGTTCATTCAGATGCTTCTGACGGCACATTTACACCTTCCCAGGTAGTAGAACTGGCAAAAAATGCAGGACTGGATGCCATTGCATTGACAGATCATGACACTACTGCCGGAGTAAATGAGGCATTAGAAGCCGCACATCATTTAAATATAGAAGTAATACCTGGGATTGAAGTATCCAGCAGTTTTTCCGGGACAGAGATCCATATTCTCGGTCTTTTCGTCAACCAGGAGGATCCTGTTTTAACTGCCATGCTTGAGAAAATGCTTGTAAGCCGTGACCGGCGTAATGAAAAAATGCTTAAAAATCTGGCTGCTGATGATATCACATTTACCAGAGAAGAGCTTTGCGGAAACAATCCAGATACGATTATCACAAGAGCACATATTGCCCATGCTCTTATTGCCAAAGGCATCTGTTCCAATACAGACCAGGCTTTTAAAAAATATCTCCAGTATGGCGGACGATATTGTCCTCCTAAAGAGCATCTTGCTCCAGAAGAAGTTGTGAAAACCTTAATTTCCAATGGCGCTTTTGTAGCTCTGGCTCATCCATTCCAATACAAATTCGGCGATAAAAAAACAGAGGAACTGATCGCTTATATGACAGATCTTGGCATGAAAGGTCTGGAAGTCTACCATTCTTCCAATAATAAACTGGAAAGCATGAAGCTTCGTGAAATGGCATCCAGACATCATCTGCTTCCTACGGGAGGTTCTGATTTCCATGGCGGAAACAAACCGGATATTTCTATTGGCACCGGACGCGGAGGACTTCGGGTCTCTTCTCTGCTTTTAGACGATATCAAACGATCCCGAATGGGATGATCTGCTCATAACAGGCGGATACACCTTCGGGAATCGAAAGATCCACTATAAAATCGCAAAATTTTACCCTTGTATCTGATGTATCTCTTTGCTATAATGCATCCGTTAAAAGATTAACCATGCAAATGATAACGAATGTAATTCAAAAGGAGGAATTACTATGAAAATCCAGAATATTACCGATGTAGAGAAATTTTTCAAAGTGATCGACCAGTGCAAAGGCACAGTAGAACTGGTTTCCCCAGAAGGCGACCGCATTAATTTAAAATCCAAACTGGCTCAGTACCTTTCTATGGCTACTATTTTTTCCAATGGCTATATTAAGGAGCTGGATCTGGTTGCACATGATAAAGAAGATATTGAACGTCTGATCAAATTTATGTATCAGGGCGAATAAACGATAACTATCCAGTTGTTCTGCCTCTTCGAGACATCTGTGCGTACAGAGTGGACTTTCAGTTCAATCTGAACGCACAGGTGTAACGAAAAGCTGTGCAGACAACGGATGCAGAAAATTTTTTTAGATTTTTTCACTCCATATTTCCTGCTTCCCGGATCCATACTTCCCGGATTTCTGCCGCGCTGGCCTTAAAACTTCCCTGAGCCATAAGATTACTTCCACCGCCTCTTCCGTTTAACGCGCCATTCATAGCTTTGCTTAATTTACGCATATCTGCCTGGCTGCTTCCTAAAGCATACTGATATAACTGCTCCTCTTCTTTTCCTGAGAAAACACCTGCGATCTTCCCTTTTTTCTTTTCATAAAGCATTGTTGCCAGCTGACGCAGCTGTACCGGTGATAAGTTCTCTTCAAAAACTGCAAGAATGTCGTTGCTTTCCGGATAACTTTCTGCCTTTTTCTCTAAAAGCTGCTGCCAGAGGCGTCCATTTGCAAAATCTTTTTCTTGAATTTCATTTTTCAGTTTTTCCACAGCCTCCGGAACCAATGCCAGCTTTGCTGAAAGCAGATTGGAAATACGGATCTCATCTTTTAAACGTTCTCTGTAATCCACCAGTGCCCGACGACCGCAAAGCATGGAAATACGCACACCGCCTTTATAATTGATTATGGTGCGCAGCTTGATGATACCCACCTCTCCGGTTGTCTCCACATGAGTACCGCAGCAGGCGCAGATATCTCCCCCTGGTATCTCCACAATACGCACGGCGCCAGTCAGCTCTTTTTTGCTTCTGTAGTCCAGCTGGGCCAGTTCTTCTTCAGACGGGTAAAATACATGAACCGGTACATTGTCATAGATCAGCTGGTTTGCCTCATCTTCCAGATCATCCAGCTGTTCCTGGGTAAGAACACCGTTAAAGTCTACAGTCACTTCATCTGTACCCATATGGAAGCCTACATTGTCATAGCCAAAATGTTTATGTACCAGACCGGAAAAAATATGTTCTCCTGTATGCTGCTGCATGTTATCATAACGTTTCTGCCAGTCGATGACTCCCTCAGCCAGCGTTCCTTCCTCTAAAGGTGCCTCCAGTTCGTGAATGATCGTTTCTCCTTTTTCACTTACATGCAGAACTTTCACCCCGTTTAAAGTACCGGTATCGCTGGGCTGTCCACCGCCTTCAGGATAAAAAGCTGTCTGATTTAAAACTGCATCCCAGGTACCTTTTTTATTTTGTACGCATGACTCAACTGTACACATAAATGTTTTTACATATGGAGTCGCATAATATAAACGGTTCTGATCCATTTTTATTTCTCCTTTACTGCCGCCTTAGGCGGCGCTTGGTTTTCCCTGCGCTCATTATAGTACAAAATATTTGTCTTGGCTTTATTTTTTTATTTTTTTTAAAAAATAAGAAACATGATCAAGCTGCCTTACATATCCTATGATTGTAATCAAACATATTTCGGAGGAATAAACATGAGTGATGTAGCAGCAACAAACTGCGGATGTGACTGCGGGTGCGGATGCCAGAGCGGAGGAAATGGATGCAATATCATCTGGCTCATCCTGATCTTATGCTGCTGTGGCGGCAATGGTTTTGGCGGCTGTTTTGGAAATAACGGCTGCGGCAATGGATGCGGATACGACATTATCTGGATCCTGCTGCTTTTATGCTGCTGCGGCGGCAATAACGGCAGTTTCTGCTAATCTTTTGTAACAGTCAGCGAATGCATCACTGGGGCATTCCCGGCATCCATGGCATCAGCGGGGCGTGTAAACGCCCCCTGTTTTCATCTTACAGGAATATTTTTCTCTCCGTTTCCAGCTTCTTCCCTTCTTTTCCCCTCTTTAAAACCTCTGTTTTTCTTTTTCTGTACGCATTCCTCATCTATTTCATATACAGCATTCCCATCAATCACCAGTTTGCTATACATACAAAATACCTCCTTTCAGAGAATGTGTCATGAAAGTACATCCTCCCTACTACAATATATGCATGAAACAAAAAGTTGCCGCATAAGTTTAAACCAAAGCAGCAAGGCTGGTAAAAAATGAATCCATCTAATGAACATACAGACTATAAACTGACAGATCTTGATTATCTTACAGGGGATCACCACCTGCAGATGATGAAAGCGGCTCTTCCTTACTTAAATGTCCCCCAGCAGCGGACACTTTCCATGTTTGTAAAGATCCAGGAGTTAAAAAACACGTTCCAGCTTTTTGAAAACAAAGAGACTGCCGCTATGGGGATCTGTTCTTTAGATCCGCCAGAAAAACCTATATCTCCCAAAGAGCTTTTAAAAGCATTAAAACCATACGGAAACCCAGGGGAACAAAATCTGATCGACGTGGCGAATGCCTTATTAGAAGGTCAGACTCCTTTAGAACAGATCCGGCGCCTTTTAACTCCCGGACAGCAGGCACGTTTTGAAACGTTTCAAATGGTCATTGCCGCTTTGCAGGCTATGAACTGATATTCATTTTTCCCTGTTTTTTGTCAGAAAGGAGTTTTTATGGATCATAACTGGAAACAGGATCCCCGTCTTCAGACCATGGATCCGGAAAAAATAAAGCTATTAACAGAACTTGCTGAAAAAACAGCTCACACAGACCAGTCCCATTTCATGAACAGCTTCCTTCAGGTATGTCAGGAAGCCAATACAAAAGGACTGCATTTTACAGATTCAGAAACTGCCCTTCTTGTGGATATCTTAAGTTGCCACATGCCGGAAAAAGACCGGAAAAAACTTCAGTTTTTAAAGTTAGCAGCCGGAAAGATTGCAGGCGGAATTTATAAATAAATCATTTTTCCAGCCTTTTGTACCTTTTTTTGTACTTTTTTCATTATTGCATTTTCATTTTATATGTGCTATATTCTCCCCATGCGGCATAAGCCGTGACGATATACTACTCTGGAGAGTCTCTTTCAGAATCTGAAATGAGCGCCGAAGGTGTACAGCAGGAATACATGCAGAATATTCCTGCCAATCTCTCAGGCAAAAGGACAGGGCGGAATCAGACGATCCACAGACGTAGAACATACAAAAGGGAGACTAATCTATTATGGACATGTTTGTGAAAATGGTCAATTCTGCCAACACCTTTTTATGGAATGTAATCCTGATCCTTCTGCTTTGCGGAACTGGTGTCTATTACACATTTCGCCTGAAATTTGTTCAGATCCGTGAATTTACACAGGGCTTAAAGCAGGTCTTTGGCGGCATCGGAAAAAAGCATGAGAAAAAAGAAGGAGAAATGACCTCCTTTCAGTCTGTTGCAACTGCAATTGCGGCCCAGGTAGGTACCGGAAATCTGACAGGTGCTGCTACTGCCCTTATCGGCGGCGGCCCGGGCGCTATCTTCTGGATGTGGATGTCCGCTTTTTTTGGCATGGCAACCATTTACGCAGAAGCTACTCTTGCACAGAATTATAAAACCGTAAAGCATGGGGAAGTGACCGGTGGTCCTGTTTATTATATCCATGCTGCATTTAAGGGTCTTTTCGGCAAGATCCTTGGCGTTGTATTTGCAATCTTTTTAATCCTGGCACTTGGATTTATGGGCAATATGGTCCAGTCCAACTCTATCAGTACTGCGTTCAGCCAGGTATTTACCTCACGGAATATCTCTATTCCTCCTTTTACAGTCGGTCTTTTTCTGGCTGTTGTTTCCCTGTTCGTATTTATTGGCGGTACCAACCGTCTGGCTGCAGTTGTAGAAAAACTGGTTCCCTTTATGGCACTTGTGTATATTGCAGGAAGTCTGATCGTTATCCTCTGTAATATCACCCGCCTTCCGTCTGCTGTTGCACAGATCTTTTTAGGGGCATTCAATCCATCTGCTGTTTTAGGCGGCGCTGCCGGTGTTACTGTAAAAGAAGCCATCCGCTATGGTGTTGCCAGGGGTCTTTTCTCCAATGAAGCAGGTATGGGATCCACACCTCACGCCCATGCCAGAGCCGTTGTGAAAAATCCTCACTGCCAGGGACTTGCTGCCATGATCAGCGTTTTCATTGATACCTTTATCGTATTGAATCTGACTGTTTTCAGTATCCTTACTACTGATTCTTTAAGCAGCGGCAAGGATGGCATCATGCTGACCCAGTATGCATTTTCCACTGTTTTTGGTTCCTTCGGTGATATTTTCATCGCTGTATGCCTGCTGTTCTTCGCTTTTTCTACAATCCTTGGCTGGCACTTTTTCGGATCTATTAACGTAAAACATTTATTCGGCAAAAAAGGAATGATTCCTTATTCTGTGCTGGTCGCTGTATTTATCGTCGTTGGCTCTATGCTGAAAGTAGATCTGGTTTGGACTTTAGCCGACTTCTTTAATGGTCTCATGGTCATCCCTAACGCACTGGCACTTTTAGCCTTAAGTGGTGTAGTGGCTTCTATCTGTAAGAAATACAGTTCTGGGAAATCTGATAACTAAGTGATCAAAGAGAGAAACATACCTTTTGACCCCATCATCATAATATTAAAAGGGCGCCAATAACGGTGCCCTTTTTTATTACTTCATAATATCTTTTAAATTCAAATGCTGCACATCCTGCGCGATCACGATCCGGGTACCTGCATCTACAGAACCGATCAGTTCCTTCATCCTCTCTTCTGGCAGGCAGATGCAGCCGGAAGAACCTTTATACGAGGTTGCCATAAAGCAGTGAAGGAAAATAGCTGAGCCTGCGCCTGGTGTTCTTTCTTTATTATAATCCAGATTCAATGCATAATTATAATAAGGTGTTGCTTTGATCAGGTTCTCACCGGAATTCCAGTCTTTTTCTGTTGCCTTGCCATTTACCAGCTGGTTATAATGAGGACTGGCGGGATCGTCTACCCAGAAATCGCCTTCTGCGATCTTATGATAAGGAAGTATGCTTCCCGGATCATCTAAAAGGCCAAAAGCCAGGTCAAAAGAGTATACACCGGAAGGGGTCGCTCCATCCCCTTCTTTTTTATTGTCTGTAATACCATTTCTTCCTACATAGCCTTTTTCCGTCCACTTTAACTCCCAGTTTCCATTTTCCTTCTTATAATAGGAAATGTCTGCGTTGCAGGCACCGGTTCCTGCTACTGTGAGGATCTGGCTAACAGGCACTATATGCTGATCCTGCTGAATTTCCCCTGGCTTTTCTCCAGTTGAAACTCTTGAATCTGAAACGGAAGCTTCACCTGGTCCTCCTGTCTTTGCATTTAAGTCTGCTCTTCCTGCTGCAAAGGAAGTCATGCTTAATACTCCTGTAACAATTAATGCTGCTGCAAATATCATCCATTTTTTCTTCTGTATCTTCAAATGTATATACACTCCTCTCTATTTCTATCCTTTATCTTACCACATCTGCGCCTTCCTTTCTCTTACATTTTTCTTACCTGATCAAAAATAAAAAACAGCAAAAAACCATGCCTCCTGGACATCATCATACAGAAAAGGCACCGGTTATGCACCGATGCCCTTTTTATATCTGCAATTTAAACTATTCCATTCTTCAAATAATTCATGAATTATAATTATTTGCAAACAATGTTAATGATTTTTCCCGGAACATAGATTTCTTTTACTACATTTCCGCTCATCTTATCCTTTACTGCTTCCTTACCCTGAGCAATGGCATCTTCCTTGGAGATATCAGCCGGTACGCTGATAACAGCACGGGTCTTGCCATTTACCTGAACAGCTACTTCTACTTCATCATCCTTCATAGCCTCAGTATCGCACTCTGGCCACTGGGAATGGAACACACTGCCTGTTTGTCCTAACTGGCTCCACAGTTCTTCACCGATATGAGGTGCAAATGGAGCTAACAGGATAACGAAAGTCTTTAAGGTTTCCTTATCGATTCCGCCTTCCTTCTTAGCCAGATCCATTAACTTATTGTTGTATTCCATGAAACCGGAAATAACGGTATTTAAGCTGAACTGGTTAAATCTCTGTTCGATGTCGTAAACCAGTTTATGACGCAGCTTGATCATTTCCTTGGTTTCTTTCACATCTTTATCCTTGCTGTCCATAACCAGATTCCAGAAACGGTTCAGGAAACGGGATACGCCTTCAATACCTCTGTCATCCCACTCTGCATCCTGCTCTGGCGGTCCTACGAACAGTTCGTAAAGTCTTAAGGAATCGCAGCCATAATCTCTTACCAGATCATCAGGAGAAACAACGTTGCCCTTGGACTTACTCATCTTAATGCCATTCTTACCAGTGATCATACCCTGATTAAACAGCTTCTTAAACGGCTCATCAAAGTCAATTACACCAATATCGCACAGGAACTTGGTATAGAAACGGGAATACAGTAAGTGAAGAACTGCATGCTCTACACCGCCTATATACATATCAACCGGCAGATATTTGTCAGCTTTCTCTCTGGAAACCAGAGCTTCGCTATTGTGGCTGTCCACATAACGCAGGAAGTACCAGGAAGAACCAGCCCACTGAGGCATAGTGTTGGTCTCTCTCTTAGAAGGAGCACCGCAGACTGGACAGGTGGTATTTACCCACTCGTCAATAGCAGCCAGTGGTGATTCGCCGGTTCCTGTAGGCTGATAGCTTTCTACCTCAGGCAGCTTTAATGGAAGCTGATCTTCCGGTACCGGTACACAGCCGCACTTCGGGCAGTGGATGATCGGGATCGGCTCACCCCAGTAACGCTGACGGGAGAATACCCAGTCACGCAGCTTGTAATTAACAGTCTTGCGTCCAAAGCCTTTTTCTTCAATAATGTGTGGAGCTTCCTTCTTTAATACAGAAGATTCCATGCCATTCCAGTCACCGGAGTTGATCATGGTTCCGCTTGCTTCTGTATATGCTTCTGTCATATTTTCGATTTCCTTACCATCCTTGGCAATAACCTGAATGATTGGAAGATTAAATTTCTTAGCAAATTCAAAGTCTCTGTCATCATGGGCAGGTACGCACATGATAGCACCGGTACCGTAATCAGCTAATACATAATCAGACAGCCAGATCGGTGTTTTTGCACCGTTTAACGGGTTGATCGCATAGCTTCCGGTAAATACGCCTGTCTTTTCCTTTGCCTGCATACGGT
This sequence comes from uncultured Clostridium sp., assembly GCA_900543885.1. Taxonomy (GTDB): domain Bacteria; phylum Bacillota; class Clostridia; order Lachnospirales; family Lachnospiraceae; genus Enterocloster. The sequence goes on along the minus strand of UQTA01000025.1, from coordinate 28,718 downwards.
CTACATTGGAACGCATGGAAGCATCGAAAATGTATTTTTCAACTTCTTCTCTGGTCTCATCTGTAGCAAGGCTCTTAGCCAGCTTGTGCTCTGGAGCCAGTACCATGAAAGTCGCACCATAAAGAGTATCAGGTCTTGTGGTATAAACAGTGATCTTTTCGTCTCTGCCGTCGATTGGGAACTCAACCTCTGCACCGTAGGATTTTCCGATCCAGTCAGTCTGCATCTTCTTAACCTTTTCAGGCCAGTCAAGCTTATCCAGGTCATTTAACAATCTCTCTGCATATGCAGTGATCTTTAACATCCACTGGCGCAGGTTCTTCTTTGTAACAGGAGTTCCGCAGCGCTCACAGCAACCGTTTACAACTTCCTCGTTCGCAAGACCTGTCTTACAGGAAGGACACCAGTTGATGGGGAATTCCTTCTCATATGCAAGACCCTTCTTAAACATCTGAACAAAGATCCACTGAGTCCACTTGTAAAATTCAGGATCAGTAGTATTTACTTCCATATCCCAGTCATAGATAGCCGCGATCTGCTTGATCTGACGCTTGATGTTTGCAATATTTGCTGCTGTAGATTTTGCAGGATGTACGCCCATCTTAATAGCGTAATTCTCTGCAGGCAGACCAAATGCGTCCCAGCCCATCGGATGGATCACATATTTACCCTTCAACAGCTGATATCTGCTCCATACATCAGAGATAACATAGCCTCTCCAATGTCCTACATGAAGACCATTTCCTGACGGATATGGGAACATATCCAGGCAGTAATATTTCTCTTTCTTTCCATCATTTACATTGATGGGGTTCTTTTCCCAGTTCTCACGCCATTTTTTCTCAATGGCGGAGTGATTATACTGTGATGCCATAATTCATTCCTCCGTAAATATTACCGTGGGTGACGCAATAAAATAAAAAAACTGCGTCTCCTGTTTCCAAGAGACGCAGATATCATTTCCACGCGGTACCACTCTGATTCATGCGAATTGCATGCACTCAATTCCTCTTATAACGGTAAGGTCTCCGTCTTTTCTTACTGGATAATAAAATACATGAAAAAAGAATTTTCTGAAGTTTCATGTTTTTCCATACTGTTCGGAAAAGCTGCTCATGGATCAGTTCAACGCTTCCCAGTCACCGGTTCTCATCTTTTCCCGGCTCTCTGTGGGGCTTAAAAAGTGTTTACTACTTCCATATCAATGCATTTGCACTAAACCATAATTTAGCATATTTACAAATCAGTGTCAATACCCTCTTTTTCGCTCCAATGAGCCTGGTAAGCCATTTTCGCCTTTCTCATTTCCCTTGAACCCTTAGATGGAAGGGCCTTTTTTGCATACTTTGCAGGAGTTGTTTCCATAGATGGTCTTGCAGGACCGGCAAATGCCTGAGGGGTGAATAAAACGCAATAACCAGCCATATCACGAAGCCAGCCCTTTTCAAACCAGCCTAATTGTTTTCCCGGAAAATTGTATACTGCCTCCTGGAACAGATAAGCCACAGCTCTTCCGTCAAAAGTCCAGATCACATCGTTTTCCATATAGGCAACCGCTTTTCCCTTTTTATTATAAAGTGTCATGCTCTCATCCTCCTGTAAAATACACCATAATACTTTCGAAAATCATTTTAACCTATTCCACTTTGAAAGGCAATGGTATAATGTATTGGTCCAAAAGAAAAACAGGAGGATTTTTATCATGTACATTGCAGATTTTCACATACATTCCCGTTACTCCATGGCTACCAGCAAGTTTCTCACACCGGAATACCTGGATCTGTGGGCCAGAAAAAAAGGTATCCACATTCTGGGAACCGGGGACTTTACACACCCATTGTGGCGGGAAGAATTAAAAGAAAAATTAGAACCGGCTGAACCTGGGCTTTACAAGCTGAAGCCCAGGTTGCGGCTTGCCGAAATTCCTTCCGGTTCCTTTGATCCACGTTTTATAGTCAGCGGAGAGATCAGTACCATTTATAAAAAAAACGGCCGTACACGGAAAGTGCACAGCCTGATCCTTCTTCCAGGTCTTGACGTTGCAGATCGTCTTTCTGGAGAATTAGAAAAAATTGGAAATATCCATTCTGACGGACGTCCCATTTTAGGACTGGACTGCCATGACCTGTTAGATATGGCTCTCACTATATACCCGGAAGCCATGTACATTCCAGCCCACATCTGGACTCCCCATTTTTCTGTATTCGGGGCATTTTCCGGATTTGACAGTATGGAAGAATGCTTTGAGGAATTAACACCTCATATCCATGCTGTAGAGACCGGTCTTTCCTCTGATCCGCCAATGAACTGGAGTGTGCCATCTTTAAGCCGGTATCAGCTGATCTCCAACTCAGATGCCCACTCTCCCTCAAAACTGGGACGGGAAGCTACCTTGCTGGCTACAGGACTTTCCTACAGGGAAATATATAACGCCATCCAGACTGGTAAAGGTCTTGCAGGCACATTGGAATTCTTCCCCCAGGAGGGAAAATATTTTATGGACGGACACAGGAAATGCGGGGTATGTTTAACACCGGAGGAAGCCGTTAAATTAAATGGGATCTGTCCGGTGTGCGGTAAGAAGCTGACTACCGGGGTGCTACACAGAGTACAGGATCTGGCGGAACTTTCTGTGTCTGGACCGGATTTCAGTACACAGGCAGCTTCCACAAACCTGCCGACGGCCAATGCTTTTCCTGGTTCAAAGGAGCCTGAACCAATTACTGCCATCCATCTTCCTTTTGAAAGGATTTCCCCGCTGCCGGAGCTGATTGCCGCTGCCAAAGACCTCTCAGCTTCCAGCGTAAAGGTTTCCAGAATCTATGAAACACTATTAAACGAACTTGGAAATGAATTTTTCTTATTAAGAGAAGCAAAAATCTCCGACATTGCAGCTGTTTCATCTGAAAATATTGCAGATGCTATTACCTGCCTGCGTCAGGGAAAAGTCCACTGGAATCCCGGTTTTGACGGGCAGTTTGGCACTATGGAGCTGGTACATCCTTTTCACCAGTTAAATTCTGACTAATGCCACGCCATCCAGCAAAAGATTTGCTGTGCGGAACCCAAATGTGTCTTCGATCACTAATGTTTTGCCACTTTCTTCTCTGTAATCCACACCACATTCAAGGATTCCGCCTGCATGACCAATACGTAAATACTGTGTATCTGCACCCTCTTTCAAAACCTGTTCCACTATACTTCCCGGCACTACTGCCGCTGCAGCTGTACACATGGCACCGGTCATAGCATAACTTGGATGTGCTTTCTGCATAGACATCATACGTGAAAGAAGATCCACTTCCTCTTTTTTAACTGTTTTTCCATCGGAAGTAACATAATCATCTGACTCAGCTACGAAAGTCATTTTAGGGATCCCCGGTGTTTCCCATGCAGATTTTTTATAGTCACTGATCAGTCCCAGCTTAACAGCAGCAAAACCTCTTACTGTTTCTAAAAGTTCCAGCTTTTCCTCATTTGCATTTAGTTCCTCTGGAAGTTCCTTTCCGCTAAGCCCCAAATCCTCTGCCTTTACAAATACAAGCGGATTAGCCGCATCAATAATAGATACCTCTATTGATCCTATTTCAGGTACTTCTAAAACATCTACCGCTTTTCCTGTTGGAAGAAGTCCCATTTTAAGGGTTCCAGCCGGATCTATAAATTTTAACTTTATAGGTGAAGCCGCCGTCGGCACGCCTGCGATCTTAAAATCCCCCTGATATACAACCTTGCCCCCTTCTGTTTTTACATCAGCAGCAATGACTTTATCTGTATTTGTATTATAGATCCTGACTGTAGTCATTCCTTCCCTTGCAGTTACCAAACCTTTTTCAATAGCAAAGGGGCCTACTCCTGAGGAAATATTTCCGCAATTTCCTTTATAGCTTACCACTGGTTTATCCACAGACACCTGGGCAAAGGTATAATCTACATCTGCATCTGCCCGTTCTGATTTCTTTATGATCGCTACTTTACTTGTGACAGATTGTGAACCGCCTAATCCATCAATCTGTTTCTGATCCGGACTTCCCATTAAACGCAGTAATATCTTATCCCATTCACTATGATCTTCTGGAAGATCTTTTTCCAGAATATATACACCTTTACTTGTTCCGCCTCTCATGATCGTTACCGGAAGCTTTAAAACATGCTCATTTCTCTCCTGCATCGTTCAATCTCCTTATACCCAGTAATATTAAACAGCTGGCCTTACTGCTATTTCTGGTACCGTACCCTTTGATGTTTTCATCATAGCACAGCATGATACAGAATAGAAATTCATTATTTTCATTAAATTTATTCCTTTTATCAATAGTTTTTGGTATGATAAAAAAGTAAGAAAAACCAGACAACACAGAAAGGAACAGGTATCATATGGATTTTAAAGATCTGTCCTATATAATAGCCATTGCCAAAACACAGAATATTACAAAAGCTGCTGATATGCTTTATGTGACTCAGCCGACTCTTACCAAATTCCTTCAAAATCTTGAACGGGAAATGGGGCAGAAATTATTTAAAAAATTAGGGAACCGCTTTGTTTTAACATATGCCGGAGAACGTTATGTGGCAAAAGCAACTGAAATATTGAATTTAAAGAAAGAATTAGACCAGGAAATGGGAGATATTATACGACAAAATGCCGGTCTTTTAAAAATCGCTTTTCCAACCATGCGTGGAACCTATATGCTTCCCTGTACACTTCCTATTTTCCGTAGTCTGTACCCTAATGTACACCTGGAGATCCGGGAAGCACATTCCAGTCTTTTAGAAGGAATGCTTTTAAAAGGAGACGCTGACCTTGCATTTTTTAACCTGCCAGTAAAAAGCCCGGATATTGACTATCAGATCATCAGCCATGAAGAAGTTGTTCTCGTTCTTGGCAATGACCATCCTTTAAAAGATAAAGGTCTAAAAAAAGAAGGCTGCAAATATCCCTGGCTTGAACTGACGCTTTTAGAAAATGAGCCTTTTATCCTGCAGCCACCTGATCAAAGAACCCGGCAGACAGTGGATCAATTATTTAAATCCTGTCATATCCTCCCGAAAATATGCCTTCAGACCAGCAATATTCCTGCTGCTGCAGAGCTTGCCTCCCAGGGATACGGAGCCTGCTTTGTAACGGAAACCCATTTAAAACATATTCCTTTCAAGAAAAAACCTGTTCTTTTTTCTGTAGGAACCCCAAATACAACTGTAGATTTTGTTGCAGCCTTCAGGAAAGGAAGTTATCTGTCTTATCATGCACAGGAATATATCAAAATTGTCCGGGATTTTACATAAAAAATCTTCACCGGCTCATTTTTTATTCAACTGGCACCATAAATGATCTTTCCTGTAAGCAAAAAAATCCCCCTGTGTTTGCAGGGGGAAAATCCTAAAAAGGCAACACACCGCTTCTGTTTACAGATGTGCAATAATAGCCTTCTCATATTCAATGGTTGTAGCAGTTCCGCCGATATCTGGTGTAAGAACACTTCCGTCCTCCAGCACCCGATCTACTGCCTTGCGGATCCTGGCAGCAACGTCTTGCTTTCCAATATGCTCTAACAGCATACATGCAGACCATAAGAATGCAGTTGGGTTTGCAATTCCCTGTCCTGCAATATCAGGTGCACTGCCATGAACTGCCTCGAACATGGCGAAATCTTTACCCAGATTGCTGGATGGAAGAAGTCCCAGACCTCCGATAAGGCCGCTGACCAGATCAGATAAAACATCACCATACAGGTTTTCTGTTACGATAATATCAAATTTCTGTGGATGCATCACCAGCTGCATTGCTACATTATCTACGATCTTATCATCTGCCTCAATGTCTGGATATTCCTTGCTGATATCATAGAAAATATCACGGAACATGCCGTCTGCCATCTTCATGATATTTGCCTTATGAACACAGGTTACTTTTTTGCGGCCATGGCTTACTGCGTAGTCAAAGGCTGCACGGATGATACGTTCACAGCATTTTCTGGTAATGATCTTAATAGAGTGAACCGTATCTTTATCGATCATCTCTTCTACACCCGCATACAGATCTTCTGTATTTTCACGGAAGATAACGATATCTACATTTTCAAATGCAGTCTTTACAGCAGAGTTGGTCTTTGCCGGACGTATATTTGCGTAAAGATCATACTTCTTTCTTAAAGTAACATTTAAAGAACGGAAGCCCTTTCCTAAAGGAGTTGTAATAGGGGACTTTAATAAAATGTGGGTCTTTTCCATGGAAGCATAGCCCTCTTTCGGGATCAGCTCACCATGTGCTTCGTATTCTGCAGCACCTACATTAAACACTTCATAATTCAGATCAGCACCTGCTGCGTCTAAAATTCTTAAAACACTGTCTGTGATCTCTGGTCCGATTCCATCGCCTTTAAATACTGTAATTGTATCTGCCATCTCTATCTCTCCTCCATTGCCGTATATTCTTTATTATCGCCTACATACTTCGTAGCAGGACGCATGATTCTTCCATCATAAAGCTTATTTTCAATATTGTGGGCAACCCAGCCAACCATACGGCTGCACACAAATAATGGGGTATACAGATCTCTCGGGATTCCCAACATTTCATAAGCAAAACCGCTGTAATAATCTACATTAGTAGGAAGTGCAACTCCCTTGCGCTCTTTCATAGTCTCTAACGCAATCCGTTCAAACCTCTGACGGAAATCAAATTCCGTCATCATCTTCTTTTCTTTCGCCACTTCCAGGCAGCGGGCTCTTAACATTTCTGCACGTGGGTCGGAAATGGTATAAACAGCGTGGCCAAAGCCATATACAAGGCCGGTACGGTCATATAATTCCCCGTCCATCAGTTTGTTTACTGCTGACTTTATCTTTTTATCATCTGCTGTATATCCGCCTGTTTCCTCTAAAACCGCATCCATCATTTCCGCAACCTTGATGTTAGCACCGCCGTGTCTTGGTCCCTTCATAGAACCAATACTTCCGGAAACAGTAGAATAAATATCTGTGCCTGTAGAAGCGATCACTACATTGGTAAATGTAGAGTTATTGCCGCCGCCGTGATCTGCATGAAGGATCATGATCGTATCTAACAATCTCGCCTCTTTATCAGAGAATTTCTGGTCTTTTCTCAATAAACTAAGGAAATTTTCTGCAATAGAATAATTCGGGTTTGCATAGTGGATAAATAAGCTGTCCCTGTTGTAATAATGTACCTTGCTCTGATATGCATAGCAGGCAATGGATGGAAGCTTTGCCATCAGGTTAATGCCCTTTACCAGAGTTTCATATACATCAATGTTATCCGGATCATCATCATAATTGTATAAAGTAAGAACTGCATCCTGAAGCTTGTTCATCAGGTTTTTGCCCGGCATACGAAGCAGGTTCATTTCCACAAATTCATCTGGGATCTCGTAGCAGTCTGTTAAAATAGCCCGGAAATGTTCCAGTTCTGCTTTCTTTGGCAGATAGCCAAAGAGAAGAAGGAAGCACACTTCCTCATAGCCGAAATGGCTGTCCTTTTTGCCTTTTACCAGGTCTTCCACATCGTAGCCTCTGTAGTAAAGCTTTCCTGGAATAGCCCGGATCCCGCCTTCTGCAGTCTCTTCATATCCTACAACGTCTGCCACACGGGTAAGACCTACTCTTACGCCGGTGCCGTCTTCATTTCTAAGACCTTTTTTTACATTGTATTCTTTATACCATTTATTAGGAATATCCGTGTAATTCTGAGATTTTCCATAAAACTGTGCAAGATAACTATCTTTCATAATCTGTTCTCCTCTCCGGCGTAGTCTTTTAGCTTCTTTGGCTTTCGCCAGTGAACGTAATATTCTTAATGTCTGTTTCTGTTATAATTAATAAGGCATCCAGCCTTCACAATAGCTCTCTCTTCCGGCGTCATATCTGCAATATACAGGTCTAATTCTTTTATTTCTGCCTTTGCGTCCTTTCCGTTTCCAAGAACATATGCCTTAATGGAACTTAAATCTCCATCCAGCGCTTTTCTAACACCTGGAACATAGATATAATCGCCTACTTCAAAGTCTGGTTCTGCTTCCATCTGGAATGGCAGCATGCCCCAGTTCATAACATTGGAACGATATCTCTTTGTAGCATATTCTTTACAGATATTAGCAAGTCCGCCGATCACTCTCTGGCAGCTGGCTGCCTGTTCTCTTGCTGAACCATCACCAGGCTTTACTGCGTAGACCATACTGCCTACTTCTGTATCCTTGACAGAAACATTTTCATTGCCGGAAATAGTCCGGATGGCTGCAAATACATTTGCAAGATCCGGCTCTAATGCCAGTTCTTTTTCTTCCCCATCAGCTACTCTTGCTTTTTCTAATTTATCTACTTCTTTTGTACGTCCTACATACTCCGGATCTCTTCTGGATAAGGTAAACTCTGCCAGTCCCAGTGGATTGGAGCGGTAGGAAGAAGTCTCACCAGACGGGATCAGTTCGTCGGTAGTAGTTACCGGGTCCATGATCTTGGAGCAGACCTTTAAGAGGATATTGTCAGTTAATGGGCTCATTTCCGGCCAGTCTTTAATATTTGGACCATATACAAGGGATTTCTCCTCTTCTGCTTTTCCAAATCCCTGGTATACACGGTTCTTATAAGACTTATCATCAAAGTTATATTCCGGAATATCATTCCAGCAATCTAACTCCCATGCAGAAGTAAGTTTTCCGCCGTTTGCTGCAGTTGCTGCAATAGAACGTGCATCCATTAATGCTACGGCTGCCATCTGTCCATTTCCCGGTTTGCTTCCTTCACGGTTAGGGAAGTTTCTGGTGGTATGACGGATACTTAAACCATTGTTGCAAGGTGTATCACCTGCTCCAAAGCAAGGTCCGCAGAAAGCAGTGCGGATAATGGCTCCTGCATCCATCAGGTCTGAAATAGCACCTTTCTTTACCAGGTCTGAGAATACCGGCTGGGAAGAAGGATAGACAGCCAGTGAAAATTCATCACAGCCGCAGTTCTTTCCTTTTAATGCATGAGCCGCTTCGATCACATTGGTATAATTTCCGCCTGCACAGCCTGCGATGATTCCCTGCTGTACCATCAGGTCATTTCCAGCTATTTTATCAAGAAGTGTAAAATGTGCTTTTCCTCCTGATACTTTTTCAGCCTCTTTCTCTACCATATGAAGGATATCCTTCATATTTGCCTTTAATTCATCAATTTCAAAGGCATTGCTTGGATGGAACGGAAGAGCGATCATTGGTTTTACTGTGCTTAAATCCACATATACACAGCCATCATAGTAAGCTACATCTGCAGGATCCAGTTTCTTGTAATCTTCTTCTCTGTGATGCTCTGCCAGGTATTTTCTGGTATCCTCATCTGTTCTCCAGATAGATGTTAAACAGGTAGTCTCTGTGGTCATTACGTCTACGCCGTTTCTGTAATCCGTAGTCATAGAAGCAACACCAGGACCAACAAATTCCATTACTCTATTCTTTACATAGCCATTTTTAAATACCGCGCGGATGATCGCCAGAGCAATATCCTGAGGGCCGGTACCCGGTTTTGGACATCCATCTAAGTAAACTGCAATAACTCCCGGATAAGCTACATCATATGTATCACGAAGCAGCTGTTTTACCAGCTCCCCGCCGCCTTCGCCAATAGCCATTGTTCCTAATGCACCATAACGGGTATGGCTGTCAGATCCAAGGATCATCTTTCCGCAGCCTGCCATCATTTCTCTCATATACTGGTGGATGACTGCAATATGAGGCGGAACATAGATGCCGCCGTATTTCTTTGCTGCAGAAAGGCCAAACATGTGATCATCTTCATTGATGGTTCCGCCTACTGCACAAAGTGTATTGTGGCAGTTAGTCAGGACATAGGGGATCGGGAACTTTTCCATACCGGATGCCTTAGCTGTCTGGACAATCCCTACAAATGTAATATCATGAGATGTCATGCTGTCAAAACGGAGCTTTAAATGTTCCATGTTGTCTGCTGTATTATGGGCGCTTAAAATGGAATAGGCAATGGTTCCCTTTTTAGCGGCTTCTTTATCTGCTTTTTTTCCTGTAAGGGCCTCTACCTTCGCGCTTTCCTGTTCCGGAACGATTTCTTTTCCATTTACAAGATAAATACCACCATCATATAATGATACCATTTTTTACCTCCTGATTTCCGCTCACAAAGGGGCTTTGTCATTCTCATCTGCCTTCTTTATGGCTCTTTTTATCGTTGGTTCTTACTATAAACCAATTATTTTGATTTGTCCAGTCTATACATTGTAATTATAACAGCTTTTTAGTTGTGACGCAAGGTATAAGAAGGGGATTTTTGCTGTTGTATTGTATCGCTTTAACGTGTGACAATCAAAAAAATCCCACTTTCTGCTTCCAAAGATTCACTCTTCAGAAATTCCAGAAAGCGGGATTTCACATATATTATCTGCTTTTTCCTTAAACAGATCTTTCTTGGATCAGTTACAGTTCAGCCATCATATCTGATTTTGATGAACTGTAACTTTAATTATTCTTCCTTCGCAGCAGCCCTTGCTTCTACTTCGCGCTTCTGTACATCTCCAGGAGCCTGCTCGTAGCGGCTGAATTCATAGGAGTAGTCTCCTAAACCACCGGTCATGGAACGAAGATCGGTGTTGTAGCCAAACAGTTCAGACATTGGAACGTCTGCTTCGATGACCTGTTTGCCGTGATGATCGGATTCCATACCTAATACGCGTCCTCTTCTGCGGTTTAAGTCACCCATGATATCGCCGGTAAAGCGGTCAGGCGCAACAACCTTTAAGGAAGCGATCGGCTCTAAGAGTACTGGATTTGCATCCATGAAGCCCTGCTTAAATGCCAGAATGGTAGCCATCTTAAATGCCATTTCTGAAGAGTCTACCGGATGGTAGGAACCATCTAACAGAGTAGCTTTTAAGCCAACAACCGGATATCCAGCCAGCGGTCCCTTAAGAACGCATTCCTGCAATCCCTTTTCAACTGCCGGGAAGTAGTTCTTCGGTACGGAGCCGCCGAATACCTTTTCTTCAAAGATGTATGGTGTCTCTAAATCGCCGGATGGCTCAAATTCCATGATAACATCACCATACTGGCCATGTCCGCCGGACTGTTTCTTATGTTTGCCCTGTACTTTAACTTTCTTTCTTAAGGTCTCACGGAAAGCAAATTTAGGCTTTGACAGAACTACATCTACTTTGTAGCGGGTCTGCAGCTTGCTGATCACAACATCTAACTGCTGATCGCCAATACCATAGATCAGAGACTGACGGTTTTCAGGATCATTTTTAACCTGTAAGGTCAGATCTTCTTCCATCATTCGTGCTAATGCGGTGGAAACCTTGTCATCCTCACCCTTATTGGCTGCCTTATAAGCCATGTATGTATATGGTGTGGAGATCTGTGGTTTGTGGTAAACGATCGGTGCTGTACGAACTGCCATGGTATCACCGGTTCCGGTTACAGTCAGTTTTGCAACTGCGCCGATATCACCGGCTTTTAACTCAGGAACTTCAATGACTTCCTTACCGCGCATTATATAAACTTTACCGATCTTCTCTTCTGCATCTTTGTTTACATTGTATACAACAGTATCACCCTTTAAGGTACCTGTACAGATCTTCATCAGAGAATATTTTCCAATAAACGGATCTACGATGGTCTTAAATACTCTTGCAGAAAGAGATACATCATCATTATATTTAGCGGTGAAACGCTCACCTGTAGAAACGTCTACACCGATACACTCAAAGTGATTTGGTGCCGGGAAGTATTTGTCAATGACCTGAAGAAGAACCTTAAAGCCCTGGCAGTTGATTCCGGAACCCATCATAACAGGTACGATATCGCCTTCAATAACATGTGCTCTTAATGCACCTGAAATCTCTTCCTGTGTAAATTCTTCTCCCAGGAAATAACGTTCCATATATTCTTCACTGGTTTCAGCAACTGCCTCGATCAGAGCGTCTCTGGCGATGGTTAAGTTTTTCTGAACATAATCAGGGATCTCACACTCAACATAATCGCTAAGGTTTGTAAAGCGGCGTCCTGCCATCTTTACTACGTTGACGAAACCTACGAATTTTTCATTTTCACGGATTGGAAGCTGGAAAGGAGCGATCTTTCTTCCGAATTTTTTCTCCAGCTTTACAACCAGCTCACGATAGCTGGCATGATCATCGTCCATATTGGTAACGAAGATCAGTCTTGGCAGATTGTACTTTTCGCACATCTCCCATGCTCTTTCTGTACCAGGCTCAATACCTGCTTTACAGTTTACAACGATAATGGCCGCATCAGCAACGCTGATCGCTTCTTCTACTTCACCTACGAAGTCAAAAAATCCGGGAGTATCCAGTAAGTTGATCTTAACTGGTCCGTTCTCTCCCTGGTATTCCAGAGGAATCAGTGTGGTGGAAATGGAAAACTGTCTTTTGATCTCTTCTTTGTCGTAATCACTAATGGTGTTTCCATCGGCAACTTTACCCATACGCTTGGTAACACCTGTGATCAAAGCCATTGCCTCCGCAACTGTTGTCTTACCTGCGCCTCCATGACCAAGTAATACAACGTTGCGGATTTGTTCAGTACCATATACGTTCATAAACTTCCCTCCTGTACACTTTATTTGTACGAAGCAGCTCTGTTTTTCTGCCTCGTCTTTGCCATGTGTACATTCTACTATATTTTTCTGAAATTTTCAAGTTTTTTGTTAAATTCTACACAACATTTTTCCAAAACATTCCAGATAATTTGATTTAAGTTACCATGTATCCATGTTTTTTCTCATTTTTTACTGTCATTTTGCCTTTATATTTCAGCAAAACCCCCGTTCTGCCTGCTCTCCTTGCAATTGTATGCCCAGATTGATAAAATAGTTGCAGAATAATGAGAAAGGTATTCACATTTTATGTCTGAAACTAAGGTTTTTAAAAATACTATACAGAAAATACAGATCCGCGGCGCCCGTGTCCACAATCTGAAAAATGTCAATGTAGATGTACCATTAAACCAGATCGTAGCTATTGCCGGAGTCTCCGGCTCAGGAAAGTCTTCCCTGGCTTTAGGCGTATTGTATGCAGAAGGTTCCAGACGCTATCTGGAGTCTCTTTCTACCTATACAAGGAGGCGCATGACTCAGGCATCTAAAGCCTGCGTAGATGACATCTTACACGTTCCTGCTGCTCTCGCCCTGCATCAGCGTCCCGGTGTTCCCGGCATCCGAAGCACCTTTGGAACCGGTACGGAGCTTTTAAACAGCCTGCGCCTGATGTATTCCCGTCTGGCTTCCCACTGCTGTCCCAATGGGCATTACCTGGCTCCTGCACTGGCAGTAGCTGCTGGAAAAGAACTGGTCTGTCCTGAATGCGGCATCCGCTTTTTCGCTCCTTCTGCAGAGGAACTGGCTTTTAACAGTCAGGGTGCCTGCCGGACCTGCAACGGAACAGGAACTGTGCGCACTGTAGACTTAGATACACTGGTACCAAATGATTCTTTAACCATTGACGAAGGCGCTGTTGCTCCCTGGAATACCCTTATGTGGTCTTTGATGACCGATGTGTGCCGTGAAATGGGCGTGCGTACAAATATACCTTTTAAAGAATTGACCAAACAGGAAAAAGACATTGTTTTCCATGGACCTGCTGAGAAAAAACATATTTTTTATCATGCAAAAAACTCCAATCAGGCAGGAGAACTGGATTTTACCTATTTTAATGCTGTTTACACCGTAGAAAATGCCCTTTCTAAAGTAAAGGATGAAAAGGGCATGAAACGGGTAGAAAAATTTTTAAAGGAAGATATCTGCCCGGACTGCCACGGTTCCCGTTTAAATGAACGTGCAAGAGCACCGAAATTGCAGGGGATTTCCCTTGCACAGGCCTGTGAAATGACTTTATCTCAACTGACCACCTGGGTGGACAATGTGCCGGCTTCTCTTCCACCGAAAATGTTGCCTATGGCAGAAAGTATCTGTGAATCCTTCCAGACAGCTTCGAAACGGCTTCTGGAGCTGGGTCTTGGATATCTTTCCCTGGACCGTGCTGCTTCTACTCTCTCTACCGGTGAACGTCAGAGAATGCAGTTAGCAAGAGCCGTACGCAACCGCACCACAGGTGTTCTTTATGTACTAGATGAACCGTCTATCGGACTGCACCCTGTAAACATTGTTGGACTGACAGGAGTTATGGATGATCTGATCGCTGACGGAAATTCCGTTATTCTGGTAGATCATGACACCCAGATCCTTTCCCATGCAGACTGGCTGATCGAAATGGGACCGGAAGCAGGGGCAAAAGGCGGACAGGTGATCGCAGAAGGAACGATTGCTGATATTGCGGAAAATAAAGAATCCCGCATTGGTGCTTTTCTAAAGCCGGAATGTATGAAACGCCTGCGCCCGGTGATCATGGAAGACCGCCTGTTTGAACATGGCGCAGTCTCCCTTTCTACCGGTGCGATCCATACAGTAAAGCCCCTTGAAGTAAAGATCCCCAAAGGCCGCCTTACGGTCGTAACCGGTGTTTCCGGTTCCGGAAAAACCACGCTCATTCTGGAAAGCCTGGTACCTGGTATGGAAGCTGCTATTGCAAAAGCACCTCTGCCCTCCCACGTTCTTTCTGTAGACCCGGCAGGTATTTCACAGGTAAAGCTGATCGATGCTACTCCTATTGGCATCAATGTGCGCTCCACTGCTGCTACTTATGCCAATGTCCACGATGAACTGCGAAAAGTATTTGCCAAAACAGCAGATGCTAAAAATACGGGATATAAAGCAGGTGATTTTTCCTATAATACTGGAAAGCTTCGCTGCCCGGTATGTGACGGCACCGGCCAGGTCAGTCTGGATGTACAGTTTCTGCCTGATGTTGACATTCCATGCCCGGAGTGCAGAGGTTCCAGATATGCCAAAGAAGCTTCCCTCATTAAATATACCAATAAAAAGGGGCAAAAAATTTCCCTTCCAGAACTTATGGACATGGACATCCACACAGCGCTTGAAGCCTGTGATGACTTAAAGCTGGTTAAACAGCGTCTCACTGTGTTAAAAGAGCTTGGACTTGGCTATCTGACTTTAGGAGAAGAAACCCCAAGTCTTTCCGGTGGTGAAGCCCAACGTCTGAAACTGGCCAGTGAAATGGGCAAGCTGCAAAATGACTCGCTGTTTATCTTTGATGAGCCTACCATCGGTCTTCATCCTCTGGATGTACAGACACTTCTTAAGGTATTCCAGACCCTTATGGAAAACGGTGCAACCGTTGTGGTCATCGAACATGATCTTGATGTGATCCGCAATGCTGACTATATCATTGACATGGGACCAGGCGGAGGTGCTGACGGTGGCCGTATTGTTGCCTGCGAGACACCGGAAAAGCTGGCGAAAAATCCATTCAGCCAGACTGGTCATTATTTATGATCTACGTTTACTTTTACATAAAAGCGTTAAAGTTTAAAGCATTAAAGTGTTGACTTTTATGCTTTTATATATTAAACTGTCTGCAAGCTTTTAAAACAGGATATCCATTATGCAGATAAAAATAAGAATGCAGATACCATTATGCAGATAAGGAGTGTGCCAGACTATGATCATTATCATGAAACCACAGGCTTCCAAAGAAGACGTTCAGAAAGTAACTTCCCTTATTGAATCAAAGGGCCTTCAGGTCCACCTTTCCGAAGGTTCCCAGGTCACTATTGTGGGAGTTGTAGGCGATAAGACCAAGCTTGCAGGAAGCAACATTGAAATGAGTGATGGCGTTGACAAAGTTGTTGCTGTCACAGAGTCCTACAAACTGGTCAACAAAAAATTCCACCCGGATGACTCTGTTATTCCTGTTGGTAATACCCATATTGGTCCAGGAACCATGACTGTAATGGCAGGTCCCTGTGCAATTGAGTCAAAGGAGCAGCTGCTCTCTACTGCTTTCGCTGTAAAAAAGGCTGGTGCTACCTTCCTTCGCGGCGGTGCTTACAAACCCCGTACTTCCCCATACTCTTTCCAGGGTCTGGAAGAAGAAGGCTTAAAATATATGAAGGAAGCCAGAGAAGCGACCGGACTGAACGTGATCTGCGAAGTTACCAGTGCCCATGCAATTGAAGCTGCCGTTAAATACGTAGACATGCTCCAGATCGGTGCCAGAAATATGCAGAACTTTGAGCTGTTGAAGGAAGCAGGAAAATCAGGAATGCCTGTATTGTTAAAACGCGGCTTATGTGCTACCATAGATGAGTGGCTGAATGCTGCTGAATACATTATTTCAGAGGGAAATCCAAATATCGTTTTATGCGAACGTGGTATCCGTACCTACGAAACATCCACCAGAAATACTCTGGATATCAGTGCGGTTCCTGTGATCCGTCAGAAGAGCCATCTTCCTGTGATCGTAGATCCAAGCCACGCAACGGGGGTAAGGGCTTATGTAGAACCTCTCGCAAAAGCTGCTGTGGCAGTTGGCGCTGATGGACTGATGATCGAGGTTCATCCAGATCCGTCCAAAGCACTTTCCGACGGTCCTCAGTCTCTTACTTTTGATGCATTTGATAAATTAATGGCAGACTTAAAGCCATATGTGGATCTGGCTGGCAGGACTTTTGAAGCCAGATAACTAGTGTACTGTATTATTCATATTTCGCATAATGACTTGCCTGAATTTCCATCTGCTGTGTTGTCGTCAATCGACGATGCCACCGCATCGCCTCATTCCTCCGCCTTGCAGATTGAAAATTCATTTTGCGTCATTTTGCTGAAAATGAATGATACAGTACACTAGTACATCGTTTCGTAAATAACTGTACTAATCACGTAGGATGCGGAGTTGAGTGTGCAGGTCTAAAAACGCAGGCGTAGCGGGCTACGCTGAGGCTTTTAGGCCTGTGCAATCAGATTCGCAGACAAGTGAGTGGTACAGTTATTTCGAAAACGATGTACTAGCATACCACTTATTATCCACAGTCAAACACCTGAAGGCCTTTCTTTTGTAAAGGTTTTCAGGTGATTCTGTATTGTAAGGAGCAATTTTGAAATGGAAAAATTCACTATGAATGATACAACCATTGCCTTTATTGGTCTTGGCCTTATCGGTGGTTCCTTGGCTAAGGGAATTAAAAAAGCACGTCCGGATATCCGCATCATGGCCTATATGCGCACCCGTTCCAAACTGGAACAGGCTAAAAAAGACGGTATTGTAGATGTTATTTTAGACGGCATTGATGAGCAGCTAAAACAATGTGACCTGATCTTTTTATGTACACCGGTAGAATACAATGCACAATATCTGTCTAAGATCCGCTCCTATTTAAAACCGGGGACCTTGATCACGGATGTTGGCAGCACCAAGACCGACATCCACAAAGAGATCCTGCGTCAGGGACTTACAGACTGTTTTGTAGGCGGGCATCCCATGGCAGGTTCTGAAAAAACAGGCTATGAAAATGCAACTGACCATCTCCTTGAAAATGCTTATTATATTGTTACACCGCCAGAAGGTTTTAACCAGAATGGCTGTGGATATGGCGATATTTCCCTGAAATACTCCGAAAATGTCAAACGTATTATCGCCGTTGCACAGACCGTGGGGGCGATTCCCCTGGTGCTGGATTACAAGGAACATGATACTGTTGTTGCCGCCATCAGCCATCTGCCTCATCTGGTTGCTTCCAGCCTTGTAAATCTGGTAAAAGACTCTGATTCACCTGCTGAAACCATGAAACAGGTAGCTGCCGGCGGTTTTAAGGATATTACACGTATTGCCTCTTCTTCCCCGGAAATGTGGGAACAGATCTGTATGACCAATGCAGAGCCTATTGCAGATATGCTAGAGCGCTATATTGATTCCCTTCAGGATATCCTTTCTGAAATAAAAGGGCATCAGGGAAATGCTATTTATAAACTGTTTGAAAAATCCAGGGATTACCGCAATACCATTACTGACCGTGCCAAAGGTTCTGTAGAACCATCCTACGCATTTTCTGTGGATATGGCCGATGAGGTTGGTGCTATCTCCACTATTGCTGTTATTCTGGCTGCCAAAGGCATCAGCATTAAAAATATTGGCATCAATAACAACAGGGAACGGGGCGAAGGCACCTTAAAAATTGAATTTTATGATGAAGCAGCTATGACCGCAGCATGGAAACGGCTGGAATACTATAAATACGAAATGGTACGGCTGTAAGCCGGACTGTCTGGGAGGAAGATATGGAATTTAGAAAATCAGGCCCGTTGAAGGGCGAGATCACAGTTCCGGGAGATAAATCCATTTCCCACCGTGCTGTGATGTTTGGCTCTCTTGCAAAGGGAACTACCGAAATTACCGGATTTTTACAGGGAGCAGACTGTCTGTCTACTATTTCCTGTTTTGAAAGTATGGGAATTGCTATTGAAAATAAAGGGGATATCGTTCTGGTACATGGAAATGGTCTTCGCGGCCTTAAAAAGCCGGAAACCGTATTAGACTGCGGAAACAGTGGCACTACTACCCGTCTGATTTCCGGTATCTTATCTGCACAGAACTTTGATGTAACTTTAACAGGTGATGCTTCTATCCAGAAACGTCCTATGAAGCGTATTATGGAACCGCTGTCCCTTATGGGAGCGGATATTGTCAGTGTAAATGGAAATGGCTGCGCGCCTTTAGCCATCCATGGAAAAGCTCTTCATGGCATCCACTACACTTCCAAAGTAGCCTCTGCCCAGGTTAAATCTTCTATTTTATTAGCAGGGCTTTACGCAGATGGCCCAACTTCCGTTACAGAGCCTTATGTATCCAGAAACCACTCTGAGATCATGTTAAATCTGTTCGGTGCTCATGTAACCACAAAGGATACCACTGCTACCATTGAGCCAGCCAGTGAACTGCACAGTAGAAAGGTAAATGTACCGGGAGATATTTCTTCTGCTGCTTATTTCATTGCTGCAGGCCTTATGGTACCCGGCTCTGAGATCCTGATCAAAAACGTAGGCATTAATCCTACCAGAGACGGCATTCTTCATGTATGTAAGGCTATGGGAGCAGATCTTACTTTATTAAATGTAAAAGAAGACGAAGGAGAACCTGTTGCTGATATTTTAGTCCGTGCTTCTTCCCTTCACGGAGCAGAAATCGGAGGAAGCATTATCCCAACTCTTATTGATGAGCTGCCTATGATCGCAGCCTTGGCCTGCTTTGCACAGGGAACTACCGTGATCCGGGATGCAGCAGAATTAAAGGTAAAAGAATCCAACCGAATCGCCGTAATGGTGGAAAATTTAAGTGCCATGGGAGCTGATGTAACGGAAACAGAGGACGGCATGATCATACACGGCGGAAGACCGCTTCATGGTGCAGTGATCGAAAGCCATTTAGACCACCGCATTGCCATGACCTTTGCAGTAACTGCTCTCTGCGCAGAAGGCGTTACACAGATCAATGGGGCAGAATGTGTAAATATTTCTTATCCCCAGTTTTACCAGGATCTTAAGAATTTAATATAAACAGCCGTAAAAAGGCGTATGAGCCTACACCAGGGATCCATACGCCTTTTTCATTTTCAGATCGTTTTCCAGATATACTGGGAAAAATAATTATCATTTTCTCTTCTTCGGAGCAGGAAGCTCTTCATACATTGCCCTAAATAGTCCTGTAAGAAATTCCTTCTGATCCACATCCTCTACCAACAGCATCTCTTTGGCCCCTTCATAAGGTAATTCATAAACAGCCTGGGGTATATAAGAAAATACGGCTTTTACAGGCTTTACAAGCAGACGATCATCGTAAATACCGCCTACGATCTTCCCCCGGTAATAAATAATGTACTCTCCCATCATGGCCCGGTAGGTGATCTCCTCTAAATCAGACAATTGTTCCAATACAAAATCCAAATAACTTTTACTGGATGCCATTCCCTTTTCTCCATTTCTGTGGTCTTAAGATTCACTTAAAGCGCAGTTCCCTTTTTTGGAACAAAGAAACCACTCATATCTGTATGTTCCAGTTTTAACAGCGCGACCTTCTTTTCCATTCCCCCTGCATATCCTGTGAGACTGCCATTTATCCCTACAACACGATGACAGGGAATGATAATGGAAACTTCGTTATGTCCCACTGCGCTACCTACAGCCTGGGCAGACATATGCGGCGCATCATGCATCTGGGTCATTTTTTTTGCAATCTCCCCATATGTCATAGTCTGTCCATAAGGGATCTGCAGCAGAATCTGCCACACAGCCTGACGAAAGGTTGAACCTGCAGGATGAAGCGCTGGGGTAAAGTCCGGTTCTTTCCCGGAAAAATAAACATCCAGCCATTTTTTAGCCCTAATCAGGACCGGGATCTCCTGTGAAACCGTTTCTTTTGGAAGTGTATTTCCAAAGTATTTTTGTCCCTCAAACCATAAACCGGTCAGTCCAACCTCATCTGCCGCCAGTAAAATATTGCCCAGTGGTGACGGATATGTACATGTATAGACCATATTTCCTGCTTCCTTTCCCTTTAAAGCTTTGCGTTTACGCAGATTCTTTTGAATTTATTGTACCATGGTCTTTTTAAAATTACAGCAAAAAAGGAGTGGATCCAAGCAAAAACCAACGATCCACTCCTTTGATCATTTTTTATTTATCCCAAGCAGAATTTATTGCATCCTACGGCGGCTATCATGTAGTGGCCATTGCAAGCTTACAACAACTGGCCTCTGACGGACATATCAGACAGCTCACTGTGCGACCGAAATGACTTCATAATCACAGAAAACTGAGTTATTCCACTTTCTGAGCCACAACTTCGTTAAAATAGGCTTCAATCTGCTCTGTTTCACCATCTGGAATCTCCAGCTTTTCTGCCAAAGTAAATGGTTTTCCATCCTCTACTCCGAATATCATCCCCTCCGTTCTGCTATAGGGGCAAAAATATTTCCTGGTTCCGTTTTCCACAATAATAAATCCGCTTGTCCTTAGTGTTCCAAGCCATTCACATACTTTTCCATTATCTCCGCAATAGTAAATATCTTCTTCTACAGCTTCTCCAATACGCCCCAGCATAAAAAGTCCATACTCTCCATTCGCCCCATAACTGCCAAAGGCTAATCCTCTTTTTTCCGTTTGGAATTGTTTCTTAATCGTATCTAATAAGTATTCCCGATAAGAATCCACCATTTCACGAAACTTTTCTCTTAATTCTTCCGGGCTTGAAATATTTTCGATCCCATTCTTCAAAACTTCCATGCCTTGCTCATAATCATGTTGTTTTTCATATAATTCTGCCAGTTCCAAATATACTGCTTTCTGATCTGGAACCAAATGCAGCATTTTATCATATAGTGAAAGTTTTTCTGAAACATCTTCTATTTCCACTTGTTTCTGCTGGTATGCTTCAAGCAATTTATCCCGCAAAGCATCATCGTCCAGCTTCTTCATGCCACTTTCGCCACACTGAACAGCTTCATCTGTATTTTCATTTTGCAGATATGCTTCCATCAAGCCAACATAACCCGCTGTATTCTTTTCATCTAATTCTATTACTTTATTAAACGCTACAATTGCCTGCTCGTAATTTGCTTCTGCCAGATATTTATTTCCCAGTTCCAGCTGTTCTGCAATCTGTTTTTCTACGCTCTTTCCACATCCTGTTAATAGCACGGCCACTAGCAAAACTATCCAGCCCGTTTTTCGTAATCTGTTCATACTCATTTTTCCTCACATTGAATTTCTATTTTCTTATAAAATCTTAAAGAAAAATACATCTATAAGAAGCCTCCTGATCATTTTAACGACCAAAGTTTAATTCCCAGAGGCGCCTCTTTATAGATGTATTCTAATTTCTTACTGCATCAAAAATCAATTTTGGCGATCAATTTTTTCATTGTACTTTCAAATTCGTAAAACAGATCAATATATTTTTCCACGATCTTACTACAATATTCTTCCACAATGGCTCCATCATAATCATAGGAAAGACAATATCTTATCCCAACGCAACATCAAGCACCATCATCAGCGCAAATCCGATTGCAAATCCAATGGTGCCTATATTGGAATGTTCTCCTTCAGAAGCTTCTGGCACCAGTTCTTCTACTACTACATAAAGCATGGCCCCTGCTGCAAAGGAAAGAAAGTATGGCATGAACGGCTCCAGTTTTTCTGCCAGCAACAGCATAAGCCCGGCACCAATTGGCTCTACGATACCGGAAAGCATACCATAGATAAAAGCCTTTTTCTGCCCTGCCGCTTCTTTTAAAGGAAGAGAGATAACTGCTCCTTCCGGGAAATTCTGTATTGCAATACCCAGTGATAATGCCATGGCGCCTGCCAGTGTAATGGACTGGCTTTTTGCCATCATACCTGCAAAAGCCACACCAACTGCCATTCCTTCCGGTATGTTATGTAAGGTCACTGCAAGGACCAGCATGGTACTTTTCTGCCAGTTACTTTTTGCGCCTTCCGGCTGGTCTGTGTCCATATGAAGATGTGGAACTACCATATCCAGAAACAATAAAAATGCCATTCCTAAAATGAATCCGCATACTGCCGGAAGAAAGGCCAGCTTCCCAAGTCCTTCACTCATTTCCATAGCCGGGATCAGAAGAGACCAAACGGAAGCAGCCACCATAACTCCTGAAGCAAAGCCCAGGAATGCTTTCTGCACTCCGGGCTTTAATTCTCCCCGCAGAAAGAACACGCAAGCACTGCCTGCTGTAGTTCCTATAAAAGGGATCAATATTCCTGTTAAAATATCCATCTGCTACCTCATGTTGCTACATTTTTGCCCCACATCGAACACGTCACCAGCACATTCACCTATCACAGTAAACAGATACGCTGTCTCTTCACCCACATCATTATAAATATCAGTCGATCATTCCCCGAAGCTTCAGATAATCCTTGATCAAGGTGATCATCTCATCATAATCAATGCGGCTGGCATTAATAGGAAGATCGTAATTTTCCATATCCATCCAGTTTCTGCCAGTAAAATACCTATGATATTCAGTACGCTCCTTATCAATCTTCCTCATACGGCGCAGTGCTTCTTCTTCATCTACCTTGTCTACATCCATAATCCTGCGGACTCTGGTAACGGTATCTGCATATACGAAAATGCGGATCACATCATCTAACTGATCCTGAAGCACATAGTTGCCGCATCGTCCGATGATGATACAGTTTTCTGACTCTGCCAGTTTTCGGATAACCTCAGACTGGAAACGGAACAGGTTTTCCGGTGATGTAAGCTTATGTCCGTCCTTTACAGGTGCAGAAAGCTCCGGCTTCATATTAGTAACAGTACGATATAATAAATTGTTTCCTGCCTTTTCATCTGCCAGACGGAAATACTGCTCTCCAATGGCGCTGGTCTCTGATGTCATTTTCAAAATCTCTTCATCATAATAATGAATACCCAGTTCCTCTGCAAGACGCATACCTGTAATACGTCCGCCGCTTCCGTACTGACGTTCGATTGTGATCACATAATGTTTACTGCTCATATGACCGACCTCCCTTGTTTTGCTATACACTCTGATCATGCATTTACATGTTTTTTATGTTTCAAGTATACCACATTTTCACTTAACCGGACACTTTATTATCTGAATTTTACTGAAATTTTTCTTCAGATTTTTCATAATACATTTCATATATGATATCTGCGACTTTTAAAAAAACAGTTGACAAAACCCGCCCCATGTATTAAGATACGGATTAACAGCTAAACCGTTGAAAAAGAGGAGTAAGCTTCCAATGCATTAGCACAGAGAGCCGCAGGTGGTGGGATTGCGGTATAAAGCAGGTAGCTGAATGGACTTTTGAGGGCAGTCTTGAAATACTTAGTAGGGACTGACGGATTCTGCACCCGTTACATTTGCAGCACATATGCTAGTATGTGAAAAGTGGACTTTAAGTCAATTTGAGTGGCACCGCGGATCATATTCGTCTCAATCACAATATCGTTGTGGTTGGGATTTTTTTATTACAAAAAATCCATTTTAATTTTTATTTTCAGGAGGTAAGTATTATGAAAAAATCTATGGCAGTTCTTTTAACCGCAGCAATGGGCGCAGCTTTATTAACAGGCTGCGGCAGTTCTTCTTCCACTACTACTACAGCAGCAAATACCACAGCAGCCCCTGCTTCTGAGGCAGCTTCTTCTGAGGCAGCTTCCAGCGAAGCAGAAAGCAACGCAGAAGCTGATGGCTCCTACACCATCGGTATCGGTCAGTTCGCAGAGCACGGCTCTCTTGACAACTGCCGTGAAGGTTTCCTTGAGGGACTTGCTGCAGAAGGCATCGAAGAAGGAAAGAACTTAACCGTTCTCTATGAAAATGCACAGGCTGACGGCGGCACTTCCGCACAGATCGCCAACACATTTGCCGGCAAGAACGTAGATTTAATGTGCGGCATTGCAACTCCTATGGCACAGGCTGAATACAGCGTGGCTATGAAGTCCGACATTCCTGTCATTTTCACAGCAGTTACTGATCCGGTTGCAGCTGAACTGGCAAACACAGACGGAACCCCAGTTGGCGAGATCACAGGTACAAGCGATAAACTTCCTGTAGAATTACAGTTAAAGATGATCCGTGAGATCTTACCTGAGGCAAAGACTATCGGTATCATGTACACCACCAGCGAAGTAAACTCTGAATCTGCCATTGCAGAATATAAGGAACTGGCTCCAAATTATGACTTTGAGATCGTAGACTCCGGTATCTCCTCTTCAGCAGATATCCCGCTGGCAGCAGATACTTTAATTGGAAAGGTTGACTGTATCACCAATCTGACTGATAATACAGTAGTGGCATCTCTTCCTGTTATCTTAAGCAAAGCTTCTGCAAAGCACATTCCGGTATTCGGAAGTGAGATCGAACAGGTAAAGATCGGCTGCCTGGCTGCTATGGGACTTGACTATGTAGAACTTGGCAAACAGACTGGTGAAATGGCTGCAAAAGTATTAAAGGGCGAAGCAAAAGCAAGCGAATTAAACTTTGAGACCATTAAAGATGCTGCATTCTATGGCAACACCAAAGTAGCTGAAGATCTTGGCATCACTCTTCCTGAATCTTTAACAGGAAATGCTGCTGAGCTCTTTGACAGCATTACAGAATAATCCCGGATCAGGGAAATAGTATTGGAGGAACATCATGACAACGATCATTTTCGGTATTCTGGAAGAAGGCCTTGTATATGCCATCATGGCTCTGGGCGTTTACATCACATATAAGATCCTGGATTTCCCGGATCTGTCTGTAGACGGCACCTTCCCTCTTGGCGCTGCTGTAACGGCAGCAGGCATTGCAAACGGGCTTCCTTTCGTCGGTACCATCTCACCTGTAGCAGCATTATTTATTTCCTTTGCAGTGGGTGCACTGGCCGGCTGTATCACCGGTCTCATCCATGTAAAATTAAAGGTACGTGACCTGCTTTCCGGTATCATTGTCATGACAGCCCTCTATTCCATTAATTTAAGGATCGCCGGAAAAGCAAACCTTCCTATTTTTAGTAAGGAAACTATTTTTTCCAATTCCTTCCTTTCCACTCATGTACCGGAAGCAGCTTCACCATTTATCGTAACCATTATTCTTCTTGTTATTGTTCTGATCTGCAAGGTGCTGCTGGACGCTTACTTACAGACACGTTCCGGATACCTTCTTAGGGCAGTTGGTGACAATGACGTACTGGTTACTTCTCTTGCAAAGGACAAAGGCCTTGTAAAGATCGTAGGTCTTGCTATTGCAAACGGTTTTGCAGCTCTTGCAGGAAGTGTTTACTGCCAGCAGAAAGGCTTTTTTGAAATCTCCATCGGTACTGGCACCATGGTCATCGGCCTTGCAAATGTGATCATCGGAACCCAGCTGTTAAAGAGAGTGGGATTTATCCGTTCCACTACTGCTGTTATCATAGGTTCTATTGTATATAAAGCCTGCGTTTCCATTGCACTGCTTTTAAACGACCTGCACATTGCCGGATTAAATCTTTCTATTCCGGTCACAGCATCCGATTTAAAGCTGATCACTTCCGTATTATTCCTGATCATTCTTGTAGTAAGCCCTTCCGGCGGAAAGAAGGTAAAAAGCCATGCTTGAATTAAAACACATCCATAAATATTACAACGCAGGTACTGTAAATGAAATGTGCCTGTTTAATGATTTTAACTTATCCATCGAAGATCACCAGTTTGTATCCGTTGTTGGAAGCAATGGGTCTGGTAAAACTTCCCTTTTAAATATTATCTGCGGAAGTATCCCCTTAGACGACGGCCGTATTATCATTGGCGGTGAAGATATCACCAAAATGCCTGAATATAAGCGTCAGCGCCGCATTGGCCGTGTTTACCAGAATCCTTCCATGGGAACCTGCCCTTCTATGACAATTGCAGAAAACATGGCTTTAGCCGACAATAAGGGCAAAGCCTTTAATCTCCGCCCCGGAACCAACAAACAGCGGCTGGAATTCTACCGGGAATCCCTTCGCTCCCTTGGACTGGGACTGGAAGATAAAATGGACGTAAAAGTAGGTGTTCTCTCCGGCGGCCAGCGTCAGGCTATGGCACTTTTAATGTCTACCATGACTCCCATTGAGTTTCTGATCCTGGATGAGCACACTGCTGCTCTGGATCCTAAAACCGCAGAAACCATTATGGAACTCACCGACAAAGTAGTCCGTGAGAAAAATCTGACCACTATCATGGTCACACACAACCTTCGTTTCGCCGTAGAATACGGCGACCGGCTTTTAATGATGCACCAGGGACATGCCGTAATGGATAAAGCAGGGGAAGAGAAAAAATCTACTACCATTGACCACATTCTTAAAAAATTCAATGAGATCAGTATTGAATGCGGAAACTAAAGGCAACCGGCTCAAAAAATTGTTGATTCTTTCAAAATATGACAGCAAAAAAGACTGGCAATTTCCAAAATTTGGAATGCCAGTCTTTTTCATGATCGATTACTCTGCAAATACCATGATCCTGGTAGCTGTATTTTCCTCATCGGACCATACCACTGCTTTTCTTCCCTGTGTCAGATCATCTAATGTAACAATATTTCTGGTCAGATAAGGTACGATCCTGCAGTCATCTGCCAGTGTGTATTTTGTCCCATCTTCCGCAGTCAGTACAGACTGAGAGGACGCAGCATCTGTTACGACGGATTTAACAGTCACATAGTCCGGAACCTTAAAATCTGCCGGAACATTGGCAAAGATCATCGTAGCATTTGTCATAGGCGGAAGGCTCATAGTCATCGCCGGGCCAATATAGGCATAAATCGTATCTCCGTCTTTCATATCAGAAAGCTCTACCGGCATACCGGAAGTCGCATCTAACACATAAGTAGACTCCTGAGAAACATTTAAAATAACCTCACCTTCATATCCATTTCCCGCCTGACTGTCAATGGATAATCTGCCATCTTCCATATGGGTAACCGGTCCGTAAAGGCGTACGGAATCTTCTGCCTGCTCCGGCTGTGCTTCTGCGCTTTCAATGGTACCGTTTACAGTCTCTACAACGGTAGTTTCTTCTGCTGAAGAAGTGGGTTCCTGAGATTCTACTGCCACAGGTCTCTCTTCATTTACAAGAGGCAAGGTAGCTGCCATATCTGTTTTCTTTGAGCATCCGCCAATACCTAAGACTGCCGCACTGCACAGTACTGCTGCATATAAATAATATTTTCTCAATATAATTCTCCTTTTCCATCTAAATATACTCTCAGAATCTTTTATGATCTCTGGAATACATTCCTAAGATTGTTTCTTTATCTGTTACCCTAGTATATACTATATTCCCCTGATATCCAATAAAGCTTTTCTTAAGTTATTTTTAAATTTAATATCACGAAAATCCTTGTATTTCCTTGGTTTCTTATTTTATTTGTGACTTTATTGTGACTAATAGAGCAAAATAAACCTTAAGTTTTTAAACGGATTTATATTATTTTACAAGACCCGGATAATGGAGGGCGCCGTCCTGATCAGGAGTGAGGACTACTGGTTCTGTTGCCATGCGACCGGTCTGATCCAGGTAGTACCACTTGCCGTTGATCGTCTGTAGGCCCTTTAGCATGGCACCATCGGAACCAAGGTAATACCAGGAACCTTTGTACTGGTACCAGGTGTCATGGACCATCATGCCGGCACCATCAAACCAGTACCATTTATCTCCGTCTTGTTGCCATTTGTCAGAGACGTATTCCCCGGAGCCATCATCTTTATAGAAACGCCAACCGCCATTTTCCTGCTGCCAGCCAGTCTTAATTGTAACGGGTGTTAAAAATAGTTTTCGTTCTTCCTGGCGTCTCCTGGTAAGGCCTGCAAGGACCTTTCCACCAGCCTTATTATATTCCAGGATCTTAGCTGCTATCTCAGAACGGGTACGAGCGCCTTTAGCCGTCAATCCATCAATGCTTCCGATGTTGTACGCAAAACTTACTAAGGCATCATACTCGTTCTGGTTCCAGTTGTAAGCACTATACTTATCCACCTTTGGACCATACTTTTTATCTACAGACTGTCTTAACCAGTCATCTGCTGTAGCCTGAGTGATCTTCAAGCCCTGGCAGATAGTTGTGCCAGTAATAGCTTTATCGGCATTAGTGGTGCCATAGCCGATAGTCCAGACACCTATTGCATCCTGGTAGGCTGTCAGGCGGCATCCTTCAAACTTTTTAATGAGGTTTAATCCATTATCTGATATTTTCATAGCATTTCCTTTCTCTTGGTATCTTGAAAAGATTTTTTGCATATGCTATAATGCCGTTAGGCAAAAA
>UQTA01000024.1 GCA_900543885.1 uncultured Clostridium sp. | reverse complement strand
CCAAGACACTGCAGTACCTCATGGGGCATTCGGATATATCGGTCACAATGAATGTGTACACGCATATCGGATTCGATGATGCAGAGGAAGAACTGAAACGAATGGAAGAGTTTAGGAAGGCACAGGTGGAGGTTGATCAGAAGAAAGAGAAACCAATGTCGCAGAAGATGTTTAAGGTAGTTTAATATAGAAGAGGGATGACGCTCTGGCTTAGGTTGGGGCGTTTTTTGTGGAAAAAAGTCGGTTATAGGGATATAATACAATTCGGGATTGTATCGAATAGGAGATGATATTTTGAAATATTATGGATTGAGAAATAAAATAAGAAAAGAAGATTTTTTATATTCGTATGCAAAACATAGAGCTAAATTATTATCGATTTTACCAGGAAAGAGAAAGACATTTTGGAAAAATAATTATAATACTATTTATGGGTATGACCATTTTAATTTAAGAGATGACAATTCTTTGCCAGATAATGCATTTTTTGATATGTATTCAATAGTTGTATCAGACTTAATTAGAAGAGAAGATATTAAGCAGCTGCAAAAAGGAGTGAGATTACTATTACAGAAAAGGCGGTCTAATCGTTTTATGGTGACCCCCATAGAAGGACTAGATGAAATTTGCAAGAGAATTGAGCAGATGGATGAGTCTCTACTTGCTTGGTATAATGTTGTGGATTGTGGTTTGTTTGAATTTAAAAATCATCCACTTGAGAATGCTATAGATTACTTCACTGTGAAAATATGCAATGTTAATTCAGGGTATCTTTCTTTGATTTTTGATATTAAATTAAAAAATGATAAAAAGGAAAAACTTAAGCAGATTATCGATAACAATTATTATGAAGATAGAGGATATGCATTTCAAACACTAACGGGAAATAGTAAAACAACAGGAGCATTTAAAAATTATTCGGTTGCTCGATATAATGATAATTCTCTAAAGGCTGATAAAATATATGAATTTATTAGTTATATAGAATGGGAGTTTTTAGAAGAACTTAGTTCATTATTTCCGTTTGTTTTTCATAATAAAAAGGTTTCTCCACCTAGAATAGAAGTTTACAGTACAAATATTGATTGGCGTGATGATAATAGATATTTTTGGTATTCAATAGGGGTTGAAGATTATCAAGGTCAATTTGTAGATGAGAGACAAAAAATGTTTTTTGAAAATACACTTTCAGAAAGGTACGGTAGGTTATATGCGAGCAATCGGCTTATTTATATATTTAAGGATGACGGAATTGAAATA
Organism: uncultured Clostridium sp.; assembly: GCA_900543885.1. Classification (GTDB taxonomy): domain Bacteria; phylum Bacillota; class Clostridia; order Lachnospirales; family Lachnospiraceae; genus Enterocloster. The sequence goes on along the minus strand of UQTA01000024.1, from coordinate 39,573 downwards.
GGACAGTTTGAATCAATAAAGGACAGGGTTTATTATCATGTCAAAGAGTATGCGATAGATTATTTTAAATTTATGTTTTTGGATATGTTGTCCAGAGAGGCAGGAAAAACACTTGTAGAGTACAAGCATAAATTAGATAAAATCAAGTTAAAAAGAAATAATCTAGAATCACTTCTAAAACTTAAATATAATTTTTCAATGGAAATAGATGATTTTAATAGGTATAAAAGAGATGATATTTGGGATAAATCAAAAAAGAGATTTGCTGATGTGTATGCGTACAGTGACACGGTGGCTGACTTCGCATTGAAGCATTTCTTTATTTCACATAAAAGTTTTTGTGATAATGCTATTTCTGAATCAAGAAAAATAGATGAAGACATAGACATGGTACTTGCCGAGTTTGAAGAAAAGAAAATGATTTTACAAAATCTGGCAGATTATAAAAACACTGCATACAGTTTGAGATTGAATGTGATAATGACAATTTTAACTGCGGCAACTTTGTTTTTTGTTATTTTTCCTGATAAGGCAAAAGTGATTGCAAATGTTATATCTACCATATGGAATTATTTTATAGCTAAATTGTAAAATATAGTGTAAAAATCCTTAGTAGTAACCCATTCCCTTTTACTACCAATTTTACTACTAATAGGTAGTAACAACTTGCTCAATTCTGCTCTGATTTGCCACAATCTGTAATTTCAGAGCAAACCACACGAAGCCCAGAAACCCTTGCAAAACAGGGCATTCCGGGGCAATTCAAGGAGAAATAAAATAATGATAAAAATACTTTTCATCTGCCACGGCAACATCTGTCGCTCCCCAATGGCAGAATACGTAATGAAAGATCTGGTGAAAAAGGCAAATCTTGCAGATCAGTTTTATATAGCATCTGCAGCAACATCCACGGAAGAAATCGGTAATCCGGTTCATCGGGGAACAAGGGCGAAGCTGGCTCAGGCGGGAATCGCATGTGATGATCACCGTGCAAGACAGATGACCCGTGCGGATTATGGAATGTATGATTATATTATAGGTATGGATGAATGGAATATTCGCAATATAAAACGGATCACCGGCGGTGATCCGTCAGGAAAGATATTTAAGATGATGTTCTTTGCCGGCAGCAGCCGGGATGTGGCAGATCCATGGTACACAGGGGATTTTGAAGCTACATGGAATGATGTGACAGAAGGTTGCCAGGGACTTTTGAAATACATTCTTGAAAGTCCCATATCTGAATACTGAATCCGCTTTATTCCGAATTTTCTCTCTAAGCTGACTGTATTTTTAAGTTGATTTTATTTGGTGTACCGCATCATTCACGTTCAGTATAATGGCGCAGATTGAAATTTAGACAGGTTATTATGCGAAATGTGAGTGATACAGTACACAGGTATTTTTAACAGATACTACATCTGTTTAGCCAGTGCCTTCTTAAACTCAACCCGGAATAGTATACTTGTAAAGCAGATTGCCAGAAAGTCAGCAATAGGTTCTGCCATATAAACTGCAGAAGTCTGATCGACTGTGTAAATGTGTGGCATAATGTAAATCAGAGGAAGCAGCAGAATGAATTTTCTGGTAACAGCGACCATAATAGAAGCTTTTGCACTTCCGATAGAGGTAAAGGTCATCTGGCAGGCCATCTGAATACCAAACAAAAGGATAGAAGCCATATAAATCCGCAGTGCATGAGCTGTAAAGGTTAAAAGTGCCTGATCGGAAGTGAAAATGGAAGCAAAGCCTGCTGGGAACAGCATAACTAAAAGCCACATCAGTGCAGAATAGGAAAGATCAATCTTTAAAAGCAGTTTAAACGAATCTTTTACCCGTTTTGTCTGTCCGGCACCATAATTGTAGCTGATGATCGGCTGTGCACCTTGTCCAAGACCTTGAAGAGGTAAAAGTGCAAACTGCATGGCACTTGTTAAAATAGTCATGGCACCAACTGCAAGATCTCCGCCGTATTTTAGCAAAGAAGAATTGAAACATACGGAAATAACACTTTCACTGGATTGCATGATAAAGGTGGAAAGCCCCAATGCAAGGCTTGGAAGAATAATATTTTTTTGCAGTTTCATATTGCAGCGGCGGATCTTAAGATAAGATTTTTTGCTCATAAGGAAGCTTAAGACCCATGTACATGAAAGAGCCTGGGAAATGATCGTTGCAAGAGCAGCACCCCGAACACCCATATGAAATGCGAAAATGAAGATTGGATCCAGGATAATGTTGCTGGCTGCGCCTACTAAAACAGAAAGCATACCGGTTTTTGCGAAGCCCTGAGCTGTAATAAATGCATTCATACCAAGAGTCAGCTGTACGAAAATCGTTCCAAGGGAATAAATATTCATATAGGCGACTGCGTAAGGAATGGTATTCTCACTGGCTCCAAAAGCCATAAGAAAGCTTCTGTTTCCGGTAAAAAGGATCAAAGTCAGCAGAAACGATACAAAAATCTGGGTGGTAAAGCAGTTGCCAAGGGTCCGTTCTGCTGATTCCTTATCCCCTTTTCCCATGAAAATAGAAGCTCTGGGAGCACCGCCGTTGCCTACTAATGCCGCAAAGGCAGATACGATCATGATCAGAGGCATACATACGCCTACGCCAGTAAGTGCCAGGGCACCGGTTTCAGGTATATGGCCAATGTAAATACGATCTACAATGTTATACAGCATGTTGATGATCTGGGCAGTAACGGTGGGAAGAGACAATTTTAATAGAAGCTTTCCCAAAGGTTCTGTTGCGAGAAAACTATTGTCTTTCTTTTGTTGTAAATTCATTTTCTCTATTCCTTTCTTTTATAGCATTTGTTGTATTCTCCATGATCTTCTGATTAATCCGTTCATAAATTTTCAGATCTTCTTCTGACAGGCCGTTAAAAATCTGTCCGTAAAGATTTTTCTGCATGACATGAATTGCATTTGTAATTTCTTTTGCTGGCGAAAGAAGAGATAAATGGATCTTCCTTCGGTCATTTTGGTCTGCGCTTCGTGTTAAAAGTCCTTTTTGGATCAGACTTTCCACTGCCTGGGATACATTTCCTTTGGAAAGCATGCGCAGTTCTGTAATATCTGCTGCGGTATCCTTACCAGGATTATTATACAGAAATGTTATTACTTTTCCTTCCGTTATGGTCAGCCGCCATTTTTCACAGATGTTTTTTAGCATCTGCTCTTGTAACTTCATGGTCAAACGGATGTGCATGAGAAAATCTGTGATACATATCATGTAAAAGGCTCCTTTCTAAAGGTTTTAAATAAAACAGTTCCAAAAAGAACTATTTAAAAGATTAAACCAAGTAAGCCCGATTGTCAATACATTTTTGCCTTTTCAAAGCAGGTATGATATAATGAGCGCAGGAAAAAACAAGCGGCGCCGGAGGCGACATTTGTTTTTTACAAGCCATTAACGAAGGTTTCGCCTGCGTAAGCAGGCAGTAAAGCGCGCTAGCGCGGGAAACCTGAGTCTAAGAGGTAATGAGCGCAGGAAAAAACAAGCGGCGCCGAAGGCGACATTTGTTTTTTACAAGCAAGAAATGAGCTGAGATTGCCGGATTCACAGCGAATCAGATAAATGCAAGAAAACAGGAGCCAGATAATCATATGCAGACTCTGAATCAGGACATAAAAAATAATGATTTTAAGAAAGTGTATCTTCTCTTTGGTGAAGAGGCATTTTTGAAAAAAAGCTATAAAAACCGCCTGCGTGAAGCTATTACTCAGGGCGATTCCATGAACTATAATTATTACGAAGGAAAGGGCATGAATGTAAATGAGATCATCAGCCTTTCCGATACAATGCCGTTTTTTGCTGAGAAACGTCTGATTCTTATGGAAGACAGCGGATGGTTCAAAGGCGGAACAGGCGCAGATGAAATGAGTGCTTATATAGAAAACATTCCAGATACCACCTGCCTTCTGTTTGTGGAAACAGAGGTGGATAAGCGCAGCCGTATGTATAAGGCGGTGAAAAAATATGGTTATATTGCAGAAATGGAACGCCAGGACAGTACTCAGCTTGCCAGATGGGCGGCAGGAATACTGGCCAGAAACGGTAAAAAGATAACGAACCGTGCCATGGAATATTTTCTTGGGAAAACGGGAGATGATATGGAAAATATCACTTCTGAGCTGGATAAGGTGATCAGCTATACTCTGGGACGGGATGTGATCACAGAAGAAGATATTGATGCAGTTTGCATTACTCAGGTGACGAATAAAATATTTGACATGATCGCAGCCATTGCAAACAGGCAGACCAGAAAAGCCATGGATCTTTATGAAGATCTTCTTACCTTAAAAGAGCCGCCCATGCGTATTTTATTTCTGATCGCAAGGCAGTTTAATCAGATCCTTCAGGTAAAAGAACTGATGGGGAGAGGAATGGATAAAAGTACCATTTCTTCTAAATTAAAGATCCAGCCTTTTGTAACAGGAAAAATAATGATTCAGGCGAAAACATTTACAAAAGAACAGATCTTATCTTATGTAAATCTATGTGTTGATGCAGAAGAAAGTGTGAAAACAGGGAAACTATCAGATCGTTTGGCAGTGGAACTGTTGATCGCCAATAAATATTAGAAAAGAACACAGTAAAGGAGAGAAAAATAAATGGCAGAAGAAAAAATAATGCCAGGAGTGGCAACGGAAAAAGAAAGCGATGAAGTATTAAATGAGATCCGCACACAGACCAAAGCAGTTTTAAAAGAGCTTCTGGCTGTTGCGAAAATGAAACCAGGTCAGATTTTGGTGGTGGGTTGTTCTTCAAGCGAGATCGGAAGTTATAAGATCGGTTCCCATTCCAGTGAGACTATTGGACAGACGGTATATAAGGCATTGTACGAAGAGTTAAAGCCATTGGGGATTTATCTGGCTGCGCAGTGCTGTGAGCATTTAAACCGTTCTCTGATCCTGGAAGAAGAGGCAGCAGAAAAGTATGGATATGAGCCTGTAAATGTAGTTCCACAGCTGAAAGCCGGCGGATCATTTTCTACGGCGGCTTATCATACATTAGAACATCCGGTAGCAGTAGAGCATATTAAGGCACATGCAGGTATAGATATAGGAGATACGTTGATCGGTATGCATATGAGAGATGTGGCTGTTCCAGTAAGAATTCAGACAAAAGCCATTGGCGGTGCTCATGTAGTATGTGCAAGAACACGTTTGAAATTTGTAGGCGGCATCAGAGCGCGCTATGATGAAGAACAGATGTAGGATAATAATTACAACAAAAAACTCTCCGGTGGGTTAATCCGGAGAGTTTTATTTTGGGTATCGATTGATCGAATTCTATAAATTAAGCGATAGAATTAACAGCCTTGGATACACGAGAAACTTTGCGGGCAGCATTGTTCTTGTGATATACACCCTTGGTGCAGGCCTTATCGATCTCGGTAGTAGCAGCAACCAGTGCAGCCTGAGCAGCAGCCTTATCTCCAGCAGCTACAGCAGCCTCAACTTTCTTGATCGCAGTTTTAACCTTAGATCTGATCGCCTTGTTTCTTGCAGCCTTAGTTTCGTTTACTAAGATTCTCTTTTTTGCAGATTTAATGTTAGCCAATGAAATACACCTCCGTTCGGTATTATATAAAAATATTAATCGTTGTGTTTTCCATCAAAGCCTGGACACGGACAGTTCAATGTAAACATACTGTTATATTTTACCGGATATCTCTATAAATGTCAAGAATAAAATTATATTTATTTCATTTTTAGTTACAGTTCAGCCATGAGGTTGAGACAGCACTTTTAACACCGGCTAAAAAATAGCCGGTGTTCCTATAAATATCTGTTTTATGTTGGACATGAGATTCATTTTTCGCCGTTTTAATGTTTCTACTATGCTCATGATTCTGCAATACATTTTTTGACCTTTTTCTTTTCGGAATCCACCGGCCATTTTCTGCCTGTTTTTTACTTTTCTAAGATTCCGTTCTGACATATTGTTGTCAAAAGGCACTTCGAACTGCTTTAAAAACAAAAGGTGGTTTTCACGGTACTTTTCCAGTCGGTTCAATAACGTTTGCTCTTCCTTTTTTGCATATTTAGGTTTGGTTGAATGGTTTTCTTTCTTTCCTTCTTCCAGACATTCCCTGTATTGTTTTTCGTATTCCTGGATTTTTTCATCTGGAAAACATGTTTTTCCTTCTGCCTTTTGTTTTCTTCGCTCCCTGTTTACCTTACACAACAAGTCAGACAATTTTTTTGACCATGGGTTTCCTGCCTCTTCTGTATTCTTTTTTAGATACCTCAGGATATGTACATTGCATTCTGCATGAGCTGTCCCGTACTGATACAGCGCTGTTTCATGATCGTGCAGCAGTGTTCCTGTATAGCTGCTAAAAAAAGGAATCTCTTTCAGCGCCGTTTTGGTTTTCTTTTCCATGCCGTAACAGACAACCGCTTCTTCATCGCTTATATTTCGTATATATCCCTGCTTCCCGTTTAAACTTACGGTCGTTGCATCCGTTGCTACAACTGGCTGGTTCAGCAGATGCTCATTCAGTTTTTCAATCTCTGTTTTCGCAAGGTCAGAAAATTTCCGGCAAAATCCATATACACTGCCTTCTGAAAGCTCCAGACATCCTTCTGATGCATCATTCAAAAAAGCAGCGATCCGGTCGTTTGACATAACTCCTTCACTATACAGATCCACGGCAAGTGCCCTGACAGTAGGACCATATGTAACTTCACTATGGTATCCTTCTGGAATCGGATATTTCCCGTCAGCATCCTGATAGATCCTCAGTTCCCGGATCACCGGCTGAACTTCGCAGGTCTATCACATAGCGGACGATATATCCTCTTTCTGATACTGCTCCGATCGTTTCTATCTCATGAAGATATTTTCCACTGGCAAGTTTTTCCTGTACTTTTTGTCTGGACAGCGTTGTCCCTTTATGCCCCGTTTGGGCTCCTGGTTTTTTCTCACTCTTTTTACGGTTATTATAATTGTTTGCTGGACGTGAGGACTTCTGATCACTGGAAGGCGGTTTGGATGTATTGGAACTGTCGTGGTTCAGCAGGTTTTTCAGACGGGTATTATCCTCTTTTAAAAGTTCATTTTCTTTTTGCAGTTTTTTGTTTTCTTTTTTCAGATCCGATATCTCATTATTTAATCCGGATATTTTTTGGTTCGTTTCTTTCTTCAGGGAGTCGAGACTGGCCATAACTTTCATCAGTTCATCATATACACTTTTGTCATAATGTCCACCTGCCATGGCTGTGTCCTCCTTGATCATAATAAAAATATCTTAACACAAAATCGATATAAATGCGAATCACCTGAAAATACAGACTGGCAAAATGACGGGGGACAGCGGTTCGAATTTAAGAAAAAATTTATCTGCTTATCCACCAAAATGATTCAAAAAAACGGTTGATGTACGCTGAAAAGGAAAGACCATCCTGATTTTGATTATAAAATCAGTTAACAAAGAAAAAAAAGAGAAGTAACTGTGGATAAGTCCTTCTCTTAAAAAATAAAATTTCTCTGTTTTTCATATGAAGATTAGCCTCATGGCTGAACTGTAACCATTTTTATATGAACCATCGTTACTGTACACAAATAGTTTATTTCTATTGCAGAAAATGACGAAATTCATTTTCCTTTTCACCAAGATCATTTTAGTTGGAAGAGATTCTGCGAATAACTCTTCCGCTTACCTGTAACATTGTATGTAACAGATTTCCAAAAGATGCCTGGATCTATAGAGGTGTTCTGATGTGGAATGGTTGTGAACGTTTCAACCAGACCTGGAAAAGCTCAACGGAGCGGGTAGTCCTGGAGCTGTAAAACAAAAAAGGAGCAATGGCCCAACCCAAAACGAGGGACAGGTATCGCTCCTTTTTCGTGTGATACTTGCACGGAAAACAGGCACATTTTGCGCCTTTTCAGCTTCCGCTTTGTACATACCAAAAGTACGAAAAAACCGCATAAACACTGGATTTCCCAGTATTTACCCGGTTTTCTTAAAAGTGGAGCTGAGGGGAATCGAACCCCTGTCCGAAAATCAATTCCCTGTTCTTCTACTATCATAGTTCCTTATTTGACATTCCCTCTGCCGTCCGGGAAGAAACACTCTGACGGTTTTAGTAGCTTCATAATACGCCCGCATACGCAAAGCTTTGCATGTGTCGTTTCCTACATAGTCGATGCCAGGGTCTTAAAGTGTAGGTGCCTTAAGTCTGACAGCTGCCATTAGGCAGCGTATGCTAATTCGTCGTTAGCGTTTATTTTTAATTTTGCCATTTAACCCATCGCATGGGGATAGCTTCACCAGCTGCATGACCCCCGTCGAAACCAGTACAACCCCTGAATAGAATAATCAGTTTTTGTTTATCTGGTAAGCCAACGAAGAAATGCTACTTTGATTATCATATCATTAAAAAACATTTATGTCAATATTACAGAGCCTTGAGTTTCCTGAGCGAAACTTTCAAAAGTAAATTCCACCGCCCATGTGGCCTGTGGAATTTAGCCTTGCACACCAAATGTCCAGAGGTCTCTTTTCCATGTCATAAACTCGGATATTTTATGGGAAGTTAGTTTAATTATAACAGTTATCCATAGATTTTGCTCATTATAATTCGATAAAATCAAGAGATTTTAATGTCTGGTGGAATTTACCCTTGCACTGGAATTTAAAATTTCAAGTCAGCTTTTTGTAATAAACTGGAAAGTCATTATTAAGAGAAAAGAAAGCAAATATAATTTAAATCTGCTAGAATAGAATTATGAAAAAGATCAGCAGACAGATCGCAGAGGAGAATACAGGAATTGTAAAAGGAGAAAAAGTATTATGAACAAGAATTGCAGAAATATGGCATTGGCAGCGGCGTTTGCTTTATCAGCTGCCGGACTTTGGGGATGCAGTACCAGTGTGCAGCTGCCGGATACTGTAAAGGTGCAGCAGGGAGAGAGCAGTGACAATCGTATTACGGTGAGTGGTATGGAAGAAGTGAAGGCCGTGCCGGATATAGCTCAGATCCAGTATAGTGTATACACACAGGCAGCGACAGCTCAGGAATGCCAGGAAGAAAATGCAAAAAATATAAATCAGACATTAGAGACTTTAAAGGGATTAGGAGTGGAAGATAAGTCGATTCAGACCTCTGATTATGGCATGAACCCGATTTATGACTGGACTTCTGGTCAGCAGAAGATTACAGGTTACCAGATGACCACAAGTATCACTGTTTCTGATATTCCTGTGGAAAATGCCGGGAAGATCATTACAGATTCTGTAGCATCCGGCGTGAATGAACTGGATTCCGTTCAGTATCTTTGCAGTGACTATGATGAAAAGTATCAGGAAGCATTAAAGAAAGCTGTTGAAATGGCAAAAGGAAAGGCCGATGCCATAGCAGAAGCAGCGGGAATGACAGTGGTACGGGCTGTGAACATAGAAGAGGGCGGCTATTATCCTCAGGCAAGATATAATACCTTAGCTTCTTCCAAGCAGATGATGGCAGTGACAGAAGACGCTTCCGCCGATATGGGGGTTATGCCAGGAGAAATCTCTGTTGAAGCGCAGGTTAACGTAACGTTTGAAATGGAATAGGATAAGCGTATAATAAGAATATGTCAGGGGGGATTTGTGAACTGCGGCGAATGAGTGCATAAGAAAAACAAATATTACTGTATACGGGTGGGTACTTTTGGAGCCGAAAGTACCGTACGATAACGTAGTGGCAGCGGGAATTTGCCGTATTTAAATGCGAAGCCACGGCAAATTCCGTTGCTGGTCATGCAACGCATGAATAGTAACAAACAAATTAAAAGAGGGATATCACTTAATAGGCTTTCAGGCCGGAGTGATATCCCTCTTTTGAGGATAGAAAAGAAACCAGATCAATAATAAAATGTTTTAGTCATTATGAATTGGCTTTTTTATCTCTTGGAAGTGTTACGTTCAGGATAATAGCTACTAATGTAGCAATAACTACAGGAGATTTTCCGAAAATAGTTGTTACCCATGCAGGGAATGCGGAAAGGGACGCAGACGCCTGGGAAACACCCATACCAAGAGCTGCTGCAAGACCTACAATAGAAGTATTGCGGTAGTTCATGTTTTCTGTCATAACCAGCTTCATACCGGTCATGGCGATGGATGCGAATACGGAAACGGTTGCACCGCCCAGTACAGCATATGGAATAGTTGTTAAAAGAGCAGAAAACTTAGGAAATACACCTGCGATGAAAATGATCATAGCTGCAAGTCCAAGAGTTATTCTGTTTACAACCTTTGTAGTAGCAACGATACCAACGTTCTGGCTGTAAGTTGCAGTAGGAAGACATCCGAGGCATGCACCTATCATATTAGAAACGCCATATCCCAGGATAGCTCCCTGAAGTTCGTTTGTGGTAGGCTCACGGTCTAAACCGCCGGAAGTAGTAGCAGAGAAGTCACCAATAGCCTGTACGGAATTGATGATAAACAGCAGTCCTAAGGCGATACATGCAGAAGGTTCAAAGGAAACGCCGAAATGCAGGATCTGAGGAAGCTGGAGAACACCGGCCTGAGCTACGTTGGAGAAACTTACCATGCCAAAGAAACTGGAAAAGATATATCCAATAATCATGCCGATTAGGATGGATGCCAGTTTTAAAAATCCTTTTGCAAAATGATTCAAACCAGTAACGACTACCAGAGTAAAGATAGCTACCAGCCAGTTTTGCCAGGAACCATAATTTGCGCTTCCTGTGCCGCCGGCCATATAGTTAATGGCGGTGGGATAAAGGGAAAGACCAATGGTAAAAACAACAGTACCGGCAATTAAAGGCGGGAAGAACTTACGGATCTTTTTGATCGTTAGTCCTACGATGATAGCACAGATGCCGCCTACAATCTGGGCGCCTAAGATAGCCGGGATACCGCCCTGGTCAGCAATGGCCTGCATACTGGGTACGTAGGCGAAACTTACGCCGATGATAACGGGAAGTCCGGCACCTAGATGAAAGCCCGTTTTCTTTCCAATGGGAAAGAGCTGCAGGAGAGTAGCCAGTGCTGATACAACTAATGATGCCTGGATCAGTAAAACGCGGTCAGCAGTGTCAAGACCGGCTGCGCCGGAAATGATAATAGCGGGAGTGACGCATCCTACGATCATGGCGACGACGTGCTGTAAAGCCAGAGGAAATGCCTGGCTTAATTTTGGGACGCCGTCTAATTCAAACAAAGATCCTTCTTTACTGGTTGTATTCATATGCAATGCCCCCCTTTTTTACGCTAAATGGATATGGGTACCGGTCTTGCCCTGGATACCGTCTTTTGCTTTTTCCAACAGCGTAATGAGTGCAGTGCGTCCTGGTTTTGATTCAGCAAATTTAACAGCAGCCTGAACTTTTGGAAGCATAGAACCTGGAGCAAAGTGTCCCTCTTTAATAAACTTTCTAGCTTCTTCGGTGTCAAGGTCATCCAGCCATTTTTCTTCCGGCTTTCCGAAGTTAATAGCAACTTTTTCAACAGCAGTGAGAATGATCAGGAAATCTGCATCCAGATTTTCAGCTAACAGCTCACTTGCAAAGTCTTTATCGATAACAGCGCTTGCGCCTTTTAAGTGATTGCCCTGTCTGGTAACAGGAATACCGCCGCCGCCGCAGGCAATTACTAACTGACCGGAGTCAACCAGGGAGCGGATAGCGCCGATCTCAACGATTTCAGCAGGTTTTGGAGATGCAACAACACGGCGATAACCTCTTCCTGCATCTTCTTTCATGATGTATCCGTACTTTTCTTCAGCAATCTTAGCCTGTTCTTCTGTCATAAAGTGACCAATTGGCTTAGAAGGAGCATCAAATGCAGGATCGTCAGCATCTACGCGAACCTGAGTGATCATAGTAGCAACCGGGATATCATAAATATTGCGGTTATAAAGTTCTTCTCTTAATGCATTCTGTAAATCATAGCCGATGTAAGCCTGGCTCATTGCAACACAGACAGAAAGTGGTGTGTTTGGCTGTTTAGCATCTTCACGGCTTAATGCAGCCATAGCGTTGTTGATCATACCAACCTGAGGACCATTTCCGTGAGCTACGATCACTTCGCAGCCTTCTTCGATCAGGTCTACGATTGCTTTTGCTGTGATCTTAACTGCTTTCATCTGCTCAGGAAGAGTATTTCCTAATGCATTGCCGCCCAAAGCAATGACGATACGTTTTTTCTTCTTGTTTTCCATTTGTTTTACCCCTTTTTTTACTAAAAAAGAGCTGACGGTACCAGAGTGCGTCTGACAGAAAGCCATTTACGACGCGCTCCGGTCCGGCAGCTCAGAAACACCTATCTTTTAACTAGATTTTATTTGAAAACTCTTGGAGTTCCCTTTTCTTCCAGTTTCTTTAAGATCTCAGCAGGATCAGCGAACTTAGCCAGCATGATCATAGCTGCGATAACATATGGCTTGTAGCTAGCTTCTTTGTACAGAGGATCACGGTAACGATCAAATACAGAAGCTTCAACTTCACCGTCCTTGCAGCTTACACCGTTGATATCAGCTGGTAAGCAGTGCAGGTACAGAGCCTTTCCGTCCTTGGTTGTCTTCATCAGCTCTTCTGTACAGCACCAGTCTTTGTGCTCTGCGTTCTGAGCTAACAGTTCTTTCTCAAGAGCCTTGATACCGTCGGTATCACCTTCAGCATACAGATTGGTTCTCTTTTCCATAGCTGCAAATGGAGCCCAGCTCTTTGGATAAACGATATCAGCATCCTTGAATGCGTCAGCCATGTCATGAGATACACGGAAGGAACCACCGGACTTCTCAGCGTTCTTTCTTGCAACTTCTTCAACTTCTGGCATTACTTCGTAGCCTTCTGGATGAGCCAGAACAACTTCCATACCCATACGAGTCATCAGACCGATAACACCCTGAGGAACGGATAATGGCTTGCCGTAAGAAGGAGAGTAAGCCCATGTCATAGCCAGCTTTTTGCCCTTTAAGTTCTCTACACCGCCAAATTCATGGATGATGTGCAGCATATCAGCCATACACTGTGTAGGATGGTCGATATCACACTGTAAGTTTACTAAGGTTGGCTTCTGCTCCAGGATACCATCTTTGTAGCCCTGGGTTACAGAGTTAACAACCTCATGCATGTAAGCGTTGCCCTTGCCGATGTACATATCATCGCGGATACCGATAACGTCAGCCATGAAAGAAATCATGTTAGCGGTTTCACGAACAGTTTCGCCATGGGCAACCTGAGACTTGCCTTCGTCCAGATCCTGAACTTCCAGACCAAGCAGATTACATGCAGAAGCAAAAGAGAAGCGGGTACGGGTAGAGTTATCGCGGAATAAGGAGATACCCAGACCACTCTCAAATACTTTTGTAGAAATATTGTTCTCTCTCATGTAACGGAGAGCGTCAGCAACAGTCCAGACAGCTTCCAGCTCGTCATCTGTCTTCTCCCAGGTCAGGAAGAAATCACCTTCGTACATTTCTTTAAAGTTTAATGCTTTCAGCTTGTCAATGTAATCCTGTAATGTTTTCATGATTCAATTCTCCTTTTTTATGTAGGTTTATGGAATTTAATGAATTCTAAAATTATTTTGATGGAAGCGCAGCCCCGAAGGGCCACGCAGACTGGCTAAAATAATTGATTACTTGCAGTAAACAGTTGGAAGAGCTGCGTATACAGCTGCGCAGGTTACCAGATCCTGCTTCCAGGTCTTCTCGTTCGGAGCATGAGCCTGAGCCTCAGCACCTGGTCCAAAGCCGATGCAAGGAATTCCATTACGTCCCATGATGGATACGCCGTTGGTAGAGAAGGTCCACTTGTCAGTCAGAGGACGAGCGGTTCTCATAGCCAGAGTTTCTTCAGCACCGATTCTCTGCTCGCCGTACAGGTTGTGGTAAGCTTCCTCCAGAGCCTTGGTTACGTCATGATCCTTCGGAATTACCCATGTTGGGAAGTAGCACTCGATCGGATATACCAGATCAGTGTAGGATGGACGGTTGTATTCGTACATAGAAACCTTAACATCATCGCCATACTTCTTAACAGCTGGAAGAGCGCGGATTTCGTCTAAGCAGCTTTCCCAGGTCTCTCCAGCGGTCATACGACGGTCAAGAGATACTGCACAGGAGTCAGCAACTGCACAACGGCTTGGGGAGGTGAAGAAGATCTCAGATACAGTTACAGTGCCGCGTCCAAGGAAGTTAGCTTCTTCCCACTCTGGATTGTATTTCTTGTCTAACATCTTAACAAGACCCTTAACTTCCTTGTCATCAGCTGCATCGTTCTCGTTCAGAGCACGAACATCCTGAAGAATGTCAGCCATCTTGTAGATAGCGTTGTCACCACGTTCTGGAGCAGAACCATGGCAGGAAACGCCCTTAACATCGATACGGATCTCCATACGTCCTCTCTGTCCGCGGTAGATACCGCCATCAGTTGGCTCTGTGGAAACTACGAACTCTGGACGAACCTTATCTTCGTTGATGATATACTGCCAGCACAGACCATCACAGTCTTCTTCCTGAACAGTACCGGTTACTAATACAGTGTACTTGTCAGACAGCATTCCTAAGTCTTTCATGATCTTAGCGCCGTAAACAGCAGATACGATACCGCCGCACTGGTCAGAAACGCCACGGCCGCCGATCTCAGTTTCGTTCTCATATCCTTCGTATGGGTCGAAGTTCCAGTTATCTCTGTTACCGATACCTACAGTATCAATATGAGCGTCAAATGCGATCAGAGTTTTACCGGTTCCCATGTAGCCAAGTACGTTGCCCATTGGGTCGATCTCAACTTTGGTGAAGTCTAACTTTCTCATTTCTTCAGCGATACGGGTGATGTGAGCTTTCTCATCACAGCTCTCGCCTGGGTTCTTTACGATTTCACGTAAGAACTTGGTCATATCCTTCTGATAATTCTGAGCAGCTTCTTTGATTTTTGCGTAATCCAGATTCATTTTAAATATCCTCCTTTTGTTTTGCAATCATTTTTTAATAATGATTATTTGTCAAGGCCTTTCCATACAATGTTCTTGTAACGATCAGGATCGGTATCACCCTCAGTAGAGAAGAGCAGTATCTTGGAATTTTCATCCAGGCCAATGTCATTTCTTAAATCTTTGTACTCATCCATGGTCATCATAGCAGCTAATGCACCAAATGGAGCAGCACCGGACTCACCGGAAGTGATCGGAGCATCACCCTTAACAGGAGCAGCTAACATACGCATACCGTTTGCAGCAACCCAGTCAGGAGCAGATACGAACACTTTTACGTGATTCTTTAAGATATCCCAGGAAATGGTGTTTGGCTCGCCGCAGGCAAGACCTGCCATAATGGTCTGCATATCGCCGTCTACGATGCGGATCTTTCCATCACCGGCAGCAGCGCCCTTGTAAAGACATGCAGCAGCTTCAGCTTCAACAACTACGAATGTAGGTGGGTTATCAGCGTACAGATTGGAGAAGTAACCAACAACTGCACCAGCTAAGGAACCTACACCTGCCTGTACGAAAATGTGGGTAGGACGCTCACATCCCTGAGCCTTTAACTGTTCGCCGGCTTCCATTGCCATAGTGCCGTATCCCTGCATGATCCATGCTGGGATTTCTTCGTAACCATCCCATGCAGTATCCTGTACGATAACGCCTCTTGGAGTTTCATCAGCTTCTTTAGCAGCCAGACGAACACAGTCATCGTAGTTTAATTCCTGGATATCTACCTGAGCGCCTTCTTTTGCGATGTTCTGAAGGCGGGTCTGGGTAGTTCCCTTTGGCATATGTACAACTGCCTTCTGTCCAAGACGGTTAGCAGCCCATGCAACACCGCGGCCATGGTTTCCGTCGGTTGCAGTAAAGAAAGTAGCCTGTCCGAATTCTTTTCTTAACTGTTCGGAAGTAAGTACGGAATAAGGAAGTTCAGAAACATCCTTTCCGGTTTCCTTTGCGATGTAGCGAGCCATTGCAAAAGATCCGCCCAGTACCTTAAATGCATTCAGACCAAAACGGTAAGACTCATCCTTTACATAAACTTCCTTAACTCCTAAATAGGAAGCCATATTAGGCAGCTTGGCTAATGGTGTTTCGCTGTACTGAGGAAAGCTCTCGTGGAAAGTACGTGCCTTTTTGATTTCCTCAAGTCCCATAATTGGAAGGTTTTTGTCATCTGTTTTAGGCATCTTGTTTACTGCCCACAGAATCTTCTGATCCATGTTACTGTATCCTCCTTTAAATTTTTGATTCTTAAAAATTATTAGTTCTTAAGATGATTTCCGACTATTTACGTCGATGTAACTGTACAGAGTAAATTTGGAAATTCCAAAATACTTGGAGACTTTGTCTCCTGATTTTGTTATGAGAAAAGCGCCTGCATCATTCAAAAACTGAATGGCGGTTACTTTTTCTTCCTTATTCATAAGTGCTGCCGGTTTTCCAACCAGAGCTACGGACTGTTCAATCAGGTTATCCAGAAGATCATTTACATTATGTACGATCTGTTCCGGCTGCTGCCTGCTGTCTCTTCGATCCTCAGTACTGATTAGCGCTTTGATGGACCGTTCAATGGTCATCAGACCGGTGATATCGTAATTGATGGAAAAGATGTAGTCTACAGCAGAATCTTCAGGGTTTCGTATAAAAAACGTACTGGATTTCAAAATCTTACCATTTGATGTGCGGGTAAGATAACCTAGATGGTCTTTCAGTGAAGCCGGATCCTTATGCAGGGTTTCCAGAACTACCTTAGATGGTCCATCGCCTTCACGCCTGTTGGTAATATGTCCGTTATTAATATGTACAACGGAATGTTCCAGGTCGTGGCGTTTCAGGTCGTGGATTACGATCTCGCAGTCTGGTCCGAACTGTCTCGCAAGGCCGTCTGCAATCTGTTCAAGTAAGCTAAGAGTGTACGCCATGAACAACCTCCTTGATTTCGGACTTTCTAATATGATATGGTAACTTTGTACAATAAACAATATGCAAAACATTTTTGTGTTGTTTATGATTCCATAATAGCACAAAAAAAATAGATTGCAATAGTTTTTTACAAAAAAATTTTGTACAACTAAAAAAATTTGTATTTTTCCCTTGCAAATGCTATTTGCAGGTGTTAATATAAGGGTACCACAACATGATATTATATTGGAAAAGGAGAGAGCCATATGTTGATCATTGGAAACGGACGTCTGGTTACAAGAGATGCCGGACAGCCATTTTTCGAAAATGGAGCAGTAGCAATTGACGGAACTACTATTAAAAAAGTAGGAACTCTGGAAGAAATCAAAAAGGAGTTTCCGGAAGCTGAGTTTGTAGACGCTAAGGGGGGCGTTATCATGCCAGCTTTCATTAACACACATGAGCATATCTACAGTGCTATGGCAAGAGGTTTAAGCATTAAGGGATATGATCCTCACGGATTTTTAGATATCTTAGATGGATTATGGTGGACCATTGACCGCCATCTTACTAATGAACAGACTCGTCAGAGCGCAAGAGTTACTTTCATTGACAGCATTAAGAACGGTGTTACTACTGTATTTGACCATCATGCAAGCTTTGGTCAGATCAAAGACAGCCTGTTTGCTATTGAAGATGCTGCAAAAGAATTTGGTGTAAGAGCCTGTCTGTGTTATGAAGTATCTGACCGTGATGGTATGGACAAGTCCAGAGAAGCTGTTTTGGAAAATGCAAGATGGATCAAGCATGCATTAGCAGATGATACAGACATGATCGCCGGTATGATGGGTATGCATGCGCAGTTTACCATTTCAGATGAGACAATGGAATTTGCTGCAGCTAATAAGCCAGAAGAAGTTGGATATCATATCCATGTTGCAGAAGGTATTGAGGATCTTCATGACTGCTTACATAAATATGGAAAGCGTATTGTGGATCGCTTATATGACTGCAATATCTTAGGAAGCAAGACCTTGCTTGGCCACTGCATCTATGTAAACCCACATGAGATGGAACTGATCAAGGCAACTGATACTATGGTAGTACATAACCCTGAGTCCAACATGGGCAATGCCTGCGGATGCCCTCCAACTATGGAGATTGTTCACAGAGGAATTTTAACCGGTCTTGGAACAGACGGTTATACTCAGGATGTTCTGGAATCTTATAAGGTAGCAAATGTACTTCATAAACATCATCTGTGTGATGCAAATGCTGCATGGGGTGAAGTTCCTCAGATGCTTTTTGAAGGAAATGCAAAGATTGCAAACCGTTACTTCAAGAAGCAGTTAGGTGTATTAAAAGAAGGTGCAGCAGCAGATGTTATTGTTACAGATTATGTGCCAAGAACACCTATGGACGCTTCTAATATCAACAGCCATATCTTATTCGGTATGACCGGACGCAGCGTAGTTACTACAGTCTGCAACGGAAAAGTATTAATGAAAGACAGAGAACTGATCGGAATTGATGAAGAGAAGGTTCTTTACGAAGTAAGGGAAGAAGCTAAGAAGCTGGAACGTTCCATTAACGGTTAAATAATGGATCAATAATTAGTTAGTAATAGCCGATTACAGGGCGGCGGGAAAACAGCACACCGGAGTATCCGGGCGGCTGAGCCGTTGAAAGATAAAAACTGGCTTCTGTAAAGAAAATCATGATAAGAAGAAAAATGCTTTACAGAAGCCCCCTTACGGTGCTGGGACCTGATCGGGTGCTATATATAAGGAGGAAATAGAATATGAGCGATATTATGACACCCATTCCCTTTGGAAAAATGATGAACTGGATCCTGGAGGAACACAAAAAAGGCGCGATCTTTGGAATCAGAAGACCATTTATTGCAGATCAGAGCAAGAAATATGAGATTTTTGGACGCACATTAGAGACACCTTTTGGACCTGCTGCAGGACCTCATACCCAGCTGACCCAGAATATTGTAGCTGCTTATGTGGCAGGAAGCCGCTTCTTTGAATTAAAGACAGTTCAGAAGTTAGATGGTGAAGATCTTCCAGTAGCAAAGCCATGTATCAAGGCTGATGATGAGTGCTATAACTGTGAATGGTCTACTGAGCTTTATGTGCCGCAGGCATATGATGAGTACGTGAAAGCATGGTTTGCCTGTAAAGTATTAGCTAAGGAATATGGCCTTGGCTCTATGGACGGCTTCCAGTTTAATATGTCCGTTGGTTATGATCTTGAGGGCATCAAACTGGAAAAGGTAGACCGTTTTATTGAAGGAATGAAGGATGCTTCTGCAGCACCTGTTTATAATGAGTGCCGTCAGTGGCTGTTAGATAACCTGGATCGTTTTGAGAACCTGACAAAAGAGGATGTTGAAAGCATCTCCCCTGAAATATGCAATTGTGCAACTCTCTCCACTTTGCACGGATGTCCTCCACAGGAGATCGAGCGTATCGCAAGCTATCTGCTCACTGAAAAGAAGGTACACACCTTTATCAAGTGCAATCCTACTCTGTTAGGATATGAGTATGCAAGAAAATTAATGGATGACATGGGCTACGATTATGTAGCATTTGGTGATTTCCATTTCAAAGATGACCTTCAGTACACAGATGCAGTTCCGATGCTTCAGAGACTGCAGAAGCTGGCAGATGAAAAGGGACTGGAATTTGGTGTTAAGATCACAAATACTTTCCCTGTTGATGTAAAGCAGAACGAACTTCCAAGTGAAGAAATGTACATGTCCGGTAAGTCCTTATATGCTCTGTCCATGTCTGTTGCGCAGAAGCTGGCAAAAGACTTTGATGGAAAATTGCGTATTTCCTACTCCGGCGGTGCTGATTACTTTAATATCACAAAGATCGTAGACGCTGGTATCTGGCCAGTAACTATGGCAACTACCATGTTAAAGCCAGGCGGTTATGAAAGATTAGAGCAGATCGGACAGTTATTCAAAGAAAAAGAAGCAGCTGCTTTTGCTGGCGTAAGTGCAGAGAAGGTAGAAGCTATGGTAGAGGCTGCAAAGTCTGACAAACACCATGTAAAGGCTGTTAAGCCACTTCCATCCAGAAAGGTGAAAAAACCAGTTCCGTTAACGGACTGCTTTATCGCTCCATGCCAGGAAGGATGCCCGATCCATCAGGACATTACCCGTTATATGCAGTTAGCAGGTGAAGGAAAGTACGAAGAAGCATTAAAGGTTATTTTAAATAAGAATCCACTTCCATTTATCACCGGTACTATCTGTGCACACAACTGTATGAGTAAATGTACAAGAAACTTCTATGAGGCTTCTGTAGATATCCGCAGAACCAAGTTAGAATCTGCACAGGGCGGAATTGATGCAGTTATGGCAGCTTTAAAGGCTCCAGCAGTTACTTCTGATAAGAAGGCAGCTGTAGTAGGCGGCGGCCCTGCTGGTCTGGCAGCTGCATACTTCCTTGCAAAGGGTGGTATGAAGGTTACTGTATTTGAAAAGGCAGAAAAGATGGGCGGCGTTGTACGCAATGTGATCCCAGGCTTCCGTATTTCTCATGAAGCAATTGATCATGACATTGAACTGGTTCGTGCTATGGGCGCAGAGCTGGTAAATGGCAAAGAAATCACTTCTGTTGATGAATTAAAGAAGGAATATGACTACGTTGTACTGGCAATTGGTGCTTCTGAGCCTGGCAGACTGAGACTGGAAGCTGGCGAGACCATGAACGCATTAGAGTTCCTGGCACAGTTTAAAGCAACAGACGGCAAGGTAGACTTAGGCAAGAATGTTGTTGTTATCGGCGGCGGAAACACAGCTATGGATACTGCAAGAGCTGCAAAGCGCAATGCAGGTGTGGAAAAAGTATCTCTGGTTTACAGAAGAACCAAGAGATATATGCCAGCTGATGAAGAAGAGTTAGTAATGGCAATTGACGATGGTGTTGAGTTCGCAGAACTGTTAGCACCTGTTAAACTGGAAAATGGCGAACTGATCTGCCGCAAGATGCAGTTAGGCGATTATGATGCAAGCGGAAGAAGAAGCGTTGTTGAGACAGAGGAGATCGTTAAGATCGCTGCTGATACTGTAATCGCTGCTGTTGGCGAAAAAGTTCCAGGCGCATTCTACGAAGCAAACGGCATCGCTGTAGATGAGAAGAAACGTCCGGTTGTTGATCATAATACTCTGGAAACTTCTGTAAAGGGTGTTTATGTTGCTGGTGACGGTCTCTTTGGACCTGCTACTGTTGTAGAAGGCATCAGAGATGGTAAGAAAGCAGCTGAAGCAATCATCGGCAGAGATTTATCAGAGGATATCTTCAAGATGGCTGATGCTGAGGTGGTTTACGGACGTAAGGGTAAATTGTCTGAGGAGAATGAAGAATCTGACAGCAGAAGATGTCTCTCCTGCAACAGCATCTGCGAAAACTGCGTAGAGGTATGCCCGAACAGAGCAAATGTAACCTTAACAGTACCTGGTATGGACAAGCATCAGGTGATCCATGTAGATTATATGTGTAATGAATGTGGCAACTGCCGCAGCTTCTGTCCATGGGACAGCGCTCCATATCTTGATAAATTTACTTTATTTGCAAATGAAGCAGATATGGAAAACAGCAAGAACCAGGGCTTCACTGTTCTTGATGCAGCAGCTGGAACTTGCAAAGTACGTTTAGCAGGCAATGTAATTGATTATACGGTTGGAACTGCAAATGAAAATGTTCCGGACGGAATCCAGAAGATCATCAAGACTGTAATTTCTGATTACAGCTATCTTCTGATCGGATAATAACTATATTGAAAAAACTTTCGGGGCATGGCTGTTTGGTCATGCCCTGTAGGTCTTTTATATATGCAGACAGCAGAGCATGTTAATGTTGGAAATCTGAGTGAGAGAGGAGAAAAAATGCCCAGAGAAAAGACAATGAAGGTGGTATTTGCATTTCCAACTACCACAATGGCAATGAAAATGGAAGCAGCGGCAAAAGGAAAAGAGGCACCAGGACGCCTGATCCCGGTTCCGCGGCAGATTAGTGCAGGCTGTGGAATGGCCTGGTGTGCGCCGGTTGCGGATAGAGTTTCTCTGGAGCAGCTGATCGATGAAGAACAGATCGTAACAGAAGGATGCTATGAGCTGTTATTATAAAGGAGGCTGAAGAATATGAGACAGATCATTAAAAACGGAACCATAGTTACAGGAAGCGGAAGTTTTCCTGCAGATATCCTGATTGACGGGGAAAAGATCGCAGCTACAGGAACAGCAGAAGAGATCAGGAAGCTGGCACAGCCGGGAGATAAGGAAATGGATGCGTCAGGATGCCTGATTTTCCCTGGCTTTATTGATGCACATACCCATTTTGATCTTCATGTGGCAGGAACAGTCACTGCTGATGATTTTACTACTGGTACAAAGGCGGCTTTAAGAGGCGGTACTACTACAATTATCGATTTTGGAACCCAGTATCCGGGAGAAACGCTGGCAGAAGGTTTAAAAAACTGGCATGAAAAAGCAGATGGAAAGTGCTCTTGTGATTATAGCTTCCATATGTCCATTACAGACTGGAATCCTTCTGTTTCAAAAGAAGTGCAGGATATGATGGATGAGGGGATTACCTCTTTTAAATTGTATATGACTTATGATACCCAGGTAGATGATAAGACATTATTTGAGATCCTGCAGAGATTAAAAGAAACCGGCGGTATCACAGGAGTACACTGTGAAAACAGCGGTATGATCGCAGCTTTACAGGAAGAAGCAAAGGCAGCAGGAAAAATGGGTGTTTCCAGTCATCCAAAGACAAGACCGGCAGCAGCAGAGGCAGAAGCAATCGGAAGACTTTTACGTCTGGCAGAAGTTGCGGATGTTCCGGTTGTTGTGGTACATCTGACCTGCAAAGAAGGATATGACGTGATTGCACAGGCACGCAAGAGAGGACAGAAGGTTTATGTGGAAACCTGTCCGCAGTATCTGCTGATGGATGACAGTCTGTATGAACTTCCTGGTTTTGAAAGTGCAAAATATGTATGCGCACCGCCTTTAAGAAAGAAAGAGGATCAGGACTGTCTGTGGAAAGGTCTGGCAGATGGTACGATCCAGACGATTTCTACAGATCACTGCAGTTTTACTACAAAACAGAAGAAGCTGGGAGAAGGCGACTTTACCAAGATTCCAGGCGGCATGCCAGGCGCAGAGACCAGAGGAACTCTGATCTATACATATGGTGTAGATCAGGGACGGATCACAAAAGAAGATATGTGCCGTGTTCTGTCTGAAAATCCTGCAAAGCTGTATGGATTATATCCAAGAAAAGGAGTCATTGCTCCGGGAAGCGATGCAGACCTTGTGATCATGCGTACAGGTGTAGAGGATGTGATCACCGCAAAAGATCAGGTTCAGAATGTGGATTATGCTCCATTTGAGGGCACAAAAGTGACTGGAAGAGTAGAAAGTGTATTTTTACGGGGACTGCAGGCTGTAAAAGATGGAAAAGTAGTAGAAGAGAAGAAGGGTGAATTTCTTAAGAGAGGAAAATATGCTCTGTAAAATAGAAGAGTGAGAAAAACGGGCTCTGGCAGCTGTTTATGTGGCTGCTAGGCCCGTTTTTTGTGTACCAGGAAATTCCGCCTGGTGTCATAATAGTTATCTCACTTTTGTAAAAATACCTCTAAGGTCATAGATAGCATGCCGTGGACATTTTACTGCGCACATACCGCAGCTTAGGCAGGAAGC
Source organism: uncultured Clostridium sp. (assembly GCA_900543885.1). Classification (GTDB taxonomy): domain Bacteria; phylum Bacillota; class Clostridia; order Lachnospirales; family Lachnospiraceae; genus Enterocloster. The sequence goes on along the minus strand of UQTA01000024.1, from coordinate 15,979 downwards.
TTCATCAATCACTGCGCAGTTGTCTTCTACATGAATAGCACTGGCAGTACATGTCTTTTCGCAGATTCCGCAGCCGATGCAGCTGACAGAACAGACATTTCTTGCATCTTTGCCTTTATCCTTGTTAGAACATTTTACAGCAATGGTATTAGCGCAATCGTGCAAGTGGATGATGTGCTGAGGGCATTCCCGTGTGCAGCGGCCGCAGGCGATACATTTTTCTTCATCTACTTCTGCTACACCGTATTCATTCAGGTGAATGGCACCGAATTTACAGCTTTCTATACATTTTCCACAGGCTATACAGCCGTAGGAACAGCTGGTGCCTTCTGTTACATGGCATCCTCCATTGCAGGTTACAAAAGCAGAACGATATGGAAATTTCTTTTTAACAGCCATGATTAGAACCTCCTTTCGTAAGGTGTTCCGGAAATCGGAAGACTGTAGCGGCGCTCTCCGTCACAGCGATAATAAGCATCTGTAATAGCAGGAGCAGTAGGAATAGAGGTGATCTCACCGATACCAATAGCTCCGCAGGCTACATCCAGACCAGGTTTATCAATAACGATAGCTTCGATCTCAGGTACTTCATGAGCACGGAAAAGACCTAAAGAACCATATTTTTCAATTGGCTTGCAGTTATCATCGATTGGATAGCGTTCTCTTAAAGCATATCCCATGGACATAACAACACCGCCTTCGATCTGGCCTTCACAGGATAATGGATTTATAGCTTTACCTACATCATGGGCAGCAACTAATTTTTCAATCTTTTTGGTCTTTGGATCAACAATACACATCTGTGTAGCGTAACCGTAAGCTACGTGAGATACCGGGTTAGGAACATCAGCACCTAATGGATCAGTTTTTGCAAGATATTCGCCATAGAATACCTGGCCCTTAAGATCGTCTAAGGAATGATGTTCGCTGGCATTTTTAGCTTCCATTACTTTCTCGCAGGCACGGCGGCAGGCTTCACCTGTAACTAAAGTCTGGCGGGAACCGGAAGTATCCCCGGAATCAGGTGCGATCCAGGTATTACTCCGCTCATAAACGATCTGGTCTCTTGTCAGATCTGTGTTGGTAACTACCATCTGCACCAGAACTGTGCCCAGTCCCTGGCCAATGCAGGAAGCACCGGTATAAATGTGCAGCTTTGCATCATCTTCAACGATCAGTTTTACACGGCCCCAGTCTGGAATACCAACACCGACGCCGGCATTTTTCATGGCACAGGCAAGTCCGACTGCTTTTCCTGCAGCGACTGCAGCATTGTATTCTTCTTTTACAGCGTCCAGTGTTTCAACAAGACCGGTAGAATTGTCAACAATCTGTCCATTTGGAAGGACACCGCCTGGACGGATGGCATTGCGGTAGCGGATTTCCCATGGGGAAATACCGATTTCATCAGCCATCATATTAAGAAGGGTTTCTGTTGCAAAACAGGTCTGTGTTACGCCGAAACCGCGGAAAGCGCCGGCTGGCGGGTTGTTTGTATAATAAGCAGTTCCTTCGATCTCAAAGTTTTCATAAGCATAAGGACCGGCAGCATGGGTGCAGGCACGCTCCAGAACAGGACCTCCAAGGGAAGCAAAAGCACCGGTATCAGAAGCAACTTTAGCTTTAACACCCATGATCTTGCCATTTTCATCACAGCCCATGGTGAAATCCATAACAAAGTGATGACGCTTTGGATGTACCAGAAGGGATTCAGCTCTTGTAAGGCTTACTTTAACTGGACGTCCTGTGCAGTAGGTCATCAGTGCTGCGTGGTGCTGGACAGACATGTCCTCTTTGCCGCCGAAACCGCCTCCTACCAAAGCATTCTGGACTTTTACTTTCTTGCTTCCCAACATAAGGGAACACTCATGAAGTGTGGTGTGGGAAGACTGGTCAGTGGTGAGCAGGAAAACATCGCCGTCACTATCCATATAGGAAACAGCACACTCCGGTTCCAGGAATGCATGCTCAGTCCACGGAGTTTCAAAATGATGGGAAATAACGTGTGCGGAATTTTTAATAGCTTCATCAGCGTTGCCGCGGCAGACATGCTTGTATGCCTGTACGTTGGAGGTTTCTTCATCATATACCAATGGTGCATCTGGGGCAGCAGCTTCCTCAATGTTGTGGACAGCCGGAAGGACTTCATATTCTACTTTTACCAGTTTTTTTGCTTTTTCAAGAGTTTCTCTGTCTTCTGCAACCACCAGTGCAACAGCATCGCCAAGATAGTGGGTCAGGCCGCCTACCGGGATCAGAGTATACTGGTCATGCTTTAAGTGTCCAACTTTATTTTCACCAGGAATATCTTCAGCTGTAAGAACAGCTACAACACCAGGAAGTACCTTTGCAGCGGAAATATCAATAGAAAGCACACGGGCTCTGGGATATTTACTTCGTACAGCTGATCCGTAGCACATATTGTCAAAGTAGAAGTCATCTGGATATTTGCCGTATCCTAAAACTTTTTCTTCTACGTCCAGACGATGGACTCTGGAACCGATCTTCCAGTCATTAGCACCAGCTTCAGGAATGATTCCTTCACGTTTGATCTTGGCTGCAAGACGGATCGCTGCGATGATCTTTACATAACCGGTGCAGCGGCAGTAGTTGTTGCGGATGGCATAACGGATCTCGGCTTCTGTAGGATCCGGATTTTTATCTAACAGTGCTTTGGTACACATAACCATGCCAGGAATACAGAAACCGCACTGTACAGCGCCTGCTTCCCCATATGCATAGGTGTAGATTTTGGATTCCCAGTCAGACAGACCTTCTACGGTAATAATATTGCGGCCCTCTAATGTGTCCGTAGTAGGCACACATGCACGGCAGGTTTCACCGTCAATGATAACGGTACATGCACCGCAGGCTCCCTGACTGCATCCATCTTTTACAGAAGTCAGTTTCAGCTCATCACGCAGGAACCGAAGAAGGGACTGCTTACGAGTTGTTGTCACAGACTTGCCGTTTACAAAGAATGTAGACATATGTATAATTCTCCTTTCAAGGTAGGGATAAATGAATTGTAAAAACGTATAATAAACCGACCATTTATATTTCTATTTTACCATAGAATAAACAAAAAGCAACAGTAATCTCAAAAAAATTTATGTATGAACAAAAAAATTGTAAGCGCTCATTTTGGCCAAGAATAACGAAAATCCCCTGTTTTTGAAGATAACCGCAGTTGCTTTCAAAAACAGGGGATATAAATGGTAAATAATGGAAAAATGATTTTTTGAAAAAAGAATTATGTTACAGTTCAGCCTTGTATCTTCTTGCTTGCAGCGGACAAGGAGCTTTGGGTGTCTGCCTTATGAAATCATTTCTTTTTAGGATCCGGATGCTCTGTCCTCAGCTGATCCGTCAGCTTCTCGATCATCTGCATTTTCATGTAAACATCAAAAGAAAGTTCACAGATAAAAGAGAAAAGTTTCAGGTAATCACGGTCCCCTTCTTCGTCAGAAACATCCTGAAAAGTGCCCATGGCCTTTTCGAATTTAGAGGTAATATCGGCCTTGATAGAAGACATTTCTCCGTCTTCCAAAGTGAAAACTTCTCTGTAAATGTCTTCCAGAGAAAGACTGGAACCATGACCTGTAAAATGCTTGGCAGTAATGGGGCGGAACAGTTCTTCAATATCCTTAAAAGACAGCAGGCTTTTAAAATAGTAGATAAAGATCAGCATAAGCATGTGTTCTTTGGAATATTTCTTTTTTACAGGTGGCGGGAGAAGATTGTTTTTGGCGTAATTATTGATCATGGTCTTGGTAAGGACCTTGTCGTCTTCATACCGTCTGGTGTTCTTTAAATGTTCTTCCATAAAGGTTGTGACCTGATCCATATACAGGTCGATATTGGGAATCTCTTCTGGCTGTACGTGTGTTTGTCGGTCAAGATAAGCGAAAAGATCCTGAAGCCGTTCTTCATTTGTTTTCATTAAAAGTCACCTCGGTCTATGTTGTCACATTGCTATATATATTATATAGTATTCAAAACTATATGACAAGAGGAAATAGTTATTCATTTCAGAAACAAATGGCTGTTTGTGTTACTGTACACGGGTAGGTACTTTTAGAACCGAAAGTGTTTGCGATAATGTAGTGGCAGCGGGAATTTGCCGTATTTAAATGTGAAGTCATGGTAAATTCCGTTGTTGTTTATGCAATGCATGAATAGTAACCTGCTTGCAGGATAAGCAGAGGGATGCTATACTTAAATGACTTGTAGAAAATATTTTCCTGAAAGGATCTGCATATCTGTTTTTTATGTGGATTTCAGGAACAGACAGCAAATAAAAGGCGGTAAAATATGAGCATTTATGATACATTAAATCCAAAACAGAAAGAGGCAGTCTTACATACAGATGGTCCGCTTCTCATACTTGCGGGTGCCGGTTCGGGAAAGACAAGAGTCCTAACCCACAGGATCGCCTACCTGATCGATGAGTGCGGGGTAAATCCATGGAATATTATGGCGATTACCTTTACCAACAAAGCAGCAGGAGAAATGCGGGAACGTGTGGATAATCTGGTTGGCTTTGGAGCGGAAAGTATATGGGTCAGTACGTTTCATTCTTCCTGTGTGCGTATTCTGCGCCGTCATATTGAAAGTCTGGGATATACGACCAGCTTTTCTATTTATGACAGTGATGACCAGAAAACGTTAATGCGCCAGGTCTTTAAGGCAATGGATATTGATACAAAGCAATTTAAAGAGAGGGCTGTTCTGGCAGCAATCTCTTCTGCAAAGGATAAGCTGATCACTCCGGAAGAATTTCTGTTAAATGCAGGCGCAGATTTCAGGGAAAAGAAAACAGGTGAGATCTATAGGGAGTATCAGAAGCAGTTAAAGAAAAATAATGCCCTGGACTTTGATGATCTGATCGTAAAAACGGTGGAACTGTTCCAGAATAATCCGCAGGTGCTGGATTATTACCAGGAACGTTTCCGCTATATTATGGTGGACGAGTATCAGGATACAAATATGGCCCAGTTTAAGCTGGTGAGCCTTCTGGCTTCACAATACCGCAATCTTTGCGTGGTTGGTGATGATGATCAGTCAATTTACCGGTTCAGAGGTGCAGATATCCAGAATATCTTAAGCTTTGAAAACACATTTCCGGGTACAAAGGTGATCAAGCTGGAGCAGAATTATCGTTCTACCCAGAATATTCTGGATGCGGCCAATGGGGTGATCCGACACAATTTTGGACGGAAGGATAAAACACTTTGGACTGCTAACGGCGAAGGAGATAAAATTTTATTTAAGCAGTTTGATACGGCAAAGGATGAGGCAGATTTTGTGGTGCGTCAGATCCGTGACAGCGCTTATTCTTATCAGGACCAGGCAGTGCTCTACAGAACCAATGCCCAGTCCCGTTTGTTAGAAGAGCGGTGTATATTCTATAATGTGCCTTACAGACTGGTAGGCGGCGTTAATTTCTATCAGCGTAAAGAGATCAAAGATGTGCTGGCGTATTTAAAGACCATTGCCAATGGCGTGGATGATCTGTCTGTGATCCGTATCATCAATGTGCCTAAGCGTGGGATCGGAGCGACTACCATTGGAAGAGTGACGGTTTTTGCATCGGAACATAATATGAGTTTTTATGATACTTTAAAAGAAGCGAAGCAGATTCCCGGTATTGGCAAAGCAGCTGAAAAGATCGGCCGTTTTATCGCACAGATGGAAGCGTTTCGGGCCATGGCTCATTCAGAGGAATATTCTATAAAAGACCTGATCGACCATATTCTGGAAGACACAGGCTATGAGGAAGAACTTCAGGAAGAAGGTGAGATCGAGGCCCAGACCCGTCTGGAAAATATTGAGGAATTGATCAATAAGGCGGCTGCTTATGAAGAGGACAGCGAACATCCTACACTGGATGAATTCTTAGAGCAGGTGGCGTTGGTAGCTGATATTGACAATGTAGATGATTCTGAGGACAGAGTGACTTTGATGACACTTCACAGTGCAAAGGGACTGGAATTTCCAAAGGTATATCTGGTAGGCATGGAAGATGGTCTTTTTCCGGGAATAATGTCTATTATGGCTGATGATAAAACGGAGATGGAGGAAGAACGCAGACTTTGCTATGTTGGTATTACCCGCGCAAAGAAAGAACTGGTGCTGACTGCAGCCAGACAGCGTATGATAAACGGAGAAACCCGATGGTCGAAGCCAAGCCGTTTTATGGATGAGATTCCACCGGAACTTTTAGATGCAGATAAATTACAGCCAGTCCTTGGAAAGGGCAAACAGGATGACTTTGACGATTCCGGCCTTCCGTGGAATCAGGGCAGCAAAAGCAGCGTCAGTCGGTTTGGAATGGGATATAATGCCTATGCATCCAAAAACGTTTCACCGGCTGGAAACAGCATGGGATCAGGTTATGGAAGCAGCAAAAATGCCGGAATGAGTGGTTATGGAAGCGGCATGCAGAGCCTGGAACCAAAGAAGAAACCGGGCTTTGGCAAGACGTTTACAGTTCAAAAAGCGGCTTCCCTTGATTACAAAGAAGGAGACCGTATAAAACATGCCAAATTCGGAGAAGGAACCGTAAAAGAGATCATTGACGGAAGCAGGGATTATGAGGTGACTGTGGAGTTTGATAAAGGCGGTCAAAAGAAGATGCTGGCTGGTTTTGCGAAGCTGGAACGCATTTAACTAAATCAAAAAAGTAATAAACAGTTGTGAAGGGTTGCTGGTCATGCAACGCATGAACAGTAACTGTGAAGGAGGAGACTTGCGAATATCCTTTGACAAACAGTAGTAAAATTTATGCCTTCGTGTTATAATAAAGTAATCATAGAAAAAGTGGCTGCCTAAGGCAGCATTTGTGGATGATTTAAAAAGATAATCAATGCAGAAAGGATGGAACTGCTATGAACAGATTTGACAGAGAAAGATGGGATACTATGGGAAAAGAGGCTTTGAGCCGTGTAGAAGAATTGATGAATACCAGTCGTATCAATGAGCTGATCCACAAGAGGGAAGAGGACGAAAAAAAGAAGAACTGTATTCTCTGGGTACTGGCGATCATTGGCGCAGTAGCAGCAGTAGCAGGTATTGCATACGCAGTATATCGTTTCTTTACGCCGGATTATCTGGAAGATTTTGAAGACGATTTTGATGATGATTTCGACGATGACTTCTTCGAGGATGAGAAGGCAGAGGAAAAGAAAAGCGAAAAGAAAGAAGAAAAGGCTGAATAAAATTAAGAAAACGTAACAGGTGTGAATGTTTACGATTAAAAGCGTGTCTCATATAGAGGGACACGCTTTTATTGGGTATTGGTTGCCATCTGATTATTTTTATGATAAATAAGTGATAGAAACAGAGTACACAATGAGATAAGGAGCAAAAACGTGAAAAAAGGCGAAATTTACGAAGCGGTTGTAGAAAAGGTAGAATTCCCTAACAAGGGGATTCTTCATGTAAATGAGGAAAAGGTGGTCGTAAAAAATGCTATTCCAGGGCAGAGGGTGCGATTTGTGATCAATAAAAAAAGAAATGGCAAGTGCGAGGGACGGCTTTTAGAGGTCATGGAAGCATCTGCATTGGAACGCAGGGAAAGTGCATGTCCTCATTTTGGTGTATGCGGCGGCTGCCTGTATCAGAGCCTTCCTTATGAAGAACAGTTAAAGATCAAAGAGGGACAGATCAAGGCACTGTTAGACAGCGTCTGCGATTCTTATGAATTTGAAGGTATTAAAGGAAGCCCGATTTCAGATGGATACAGAAATAAAATGGAGTTCTCTTTTGGAGATGAGTACAAAGGCGGACCATTGGCGCTGGGAATGCATCGCAGAGGCAGTTTTTATGATATTGTAAATACTCCTCAGTGTCATATTGTCCATGAAGATTTCCGAAAAATATTAACTGCAACTTTGGAGTATTTTACAGAAAAAGGAATGGGATATTACAGAAAGCTGCAGCATGAAGGTTATTTAAGGCATTTGCTGGTGCGAAGAGCCGTAAAAACAGGAGAGATTCTGGTAGCTTTGGTAACTTCCGGCCAGACAGGTGCTTTGGGTATGCCGGAATCTCTAGAGGCAGAGAAGGTATTGTTAGAAGAGTGGAAAGAAACACTGTTAGGGCTTAAAATGGAAGGAAGTTTTGCAGGAATCCTTCATATCCGCAATGATACACTGGCTGATGTGGTGCAGAGCGATGAAACTACGGTGCTTTATGGGAAAGGCTATTTTTATGAGGAGCTGTTAGGTTTAAAGTTTCAGATTACTCCATTTTCCTTTTTCCAGACCAATTCCCTGGGAGCAGAGGTACTTTATGAGACAGCAAGAGGTTATGTAGGAGAGACAAAAGACAAAGTAGTCTTCGACTTATACAGCGGAACAGGAACTATTTCCCAGATCATAGCGCCGGTAGCAAAGAAGGTAGTTGGTGTGGAGATCGTAGAAGAGGCAGTAGGCGCAGCACGGGAGAATGCAGAGGCAAATGGTCTGCATAACTGCGAATTTATTGCCGGGGATGTATTAAAAGTAATCGATGAAATAACTGAAAAGCCTGATCTTATTATTTTAGACCCGCCAAGAGACGGAATCCATCCCAAAGCATTAGACCGGATTATCAAGTTTGGCGTAGATCACCTGGTGTATATTTCCTGTAAACCTACCAGTCTGGTAAGAGATCTGGTGATTTTACAGGAGAGAGGCTATAAACTGGAAAGAGCAGTTGCAGTTGATATGTTTCCGGCAACTGCAAACTGTGAAACAGTGGTGAAACTGGTCCGTGTAAAATAAGAGTTGACAGTTATGATATGTATGATGAAAATGAAAATACAGTATACACGATAAAGGGCCAGCTTTCCTGGGGTATTGCCTGAAGATATATGACAGGTCTGGCGGGGAAATTTATTTTTTTAATGGGAACAGGCTGCAATATACTGGAAATTTCACGAAAAATATGATAATGTAAGTGCCGAAACATTCATTTGAAAACAAAGAATCTGAAACAAAAGAGAGGTTTACAATGGAGTTGCTGGTGCTTGCCGTGTTTACAGGAATGCTGATTGGCTGTGTGGCTTTCGGTATTCCTGTTTTGTATGCTTTGGTGGGAGGTCTTTTGCTGTTTTTTGCATACAGCTTGAAAAAAGGATTTTCCCTGAAGGAAACGATAGATATGTGTCTGCAGGGGATCAAAACAGTAAAAAATGTTCTGCTTACCATGATATTGATCGGCGTACTTACCGGTTTGTGGAGGTCCGCAGGCACGATCCCGACCATCGTAGTATATTGTGTGCGGCTGATCACACCGTCCATTTTTATCCTTCTTGCCTTTTTATTAAACTGCCTGGTGTCCTTTCTTATAGGAACGTCCTTTGGCACAGCGGCTACTATGGGTGCGATTTGTATGGCTATTGCCCAGACTATGGGGGTCAGCCCGGTAATGGCTGGCGGTGCGATCATATCAGGTGCCTTTTTTGGGGATCGCTGTTCACCGGTCTCTACCAGCACCCTTCTGGTGTCAGAGGTAACACGTTCTGATATGTATGAAAATATACGGGAAATGATGAAAACAGCAGTAATTCCCTTTGGTATCTGCTGTATTCTGTTTTGGGGAATGGGCTGGCTGCAAAATAGTTCTGGCGGTACAGCAGCGGATGTAGGAAGTCTGTTTGCAAAAGAGTTTAAACAGGGGATCATCCCTCTTTTGCCGGCAGTGATCATTCTTATTCTGGCTTTGCGTAAAGTGGAAGTGAAAAAGGCAATGATAGTCAGTATTCTATGGGCCTTTGTGATCTGCCTGTTTTATCAGCAGCGGGCATTTTCTGATGTTTTCCATACAATGGTCCTGGGATACAGTTCAGCAGATCCTCAGATTGGGAAAATGATGGATGGAGGCGGCATTCTATCCATGGTGAAAGTAGTAGCCATTGTGTGTTTGTCCTCCTGCTTTTCCGGTATTTTTGAGACAACCGGTCTGCTGAAGCCATTGCAGGAAAAAATCGCGAAAGCTGGAGAAAAAATCTCACCCTTTGGAGTGATATTGCCGGTATCGGCTTTAGCCTGCGCTGTATCCTGTAATCAGACACTGGCGATCATTGTGACCCAGCAGCTGTGCCATAAGCTGGTGCAGGATAAGAAGGATATGGCAATGTATCTGGAAAATGGGGCAGTCCTTATTGCTCCGCTGTTTCCATGGTCCATTGCAGGGGCAGTGCCTTTAGCAGCTATCGGTGCTCCAGATGCGGCTCTGCTTGCAGGCTGTTATTTGTATCTGGTGCCGCTGTGTCAGCTGGTTACAGATACTTTTACATATAAAAGTAAAAGAAGGAAGAAATAGTTATGGCACAGGATCTGACAAAAGGAAATCCATTTTCCGTAATCTTAAAATTTTCGTTGCCGGTTATCGGCGGCAATCTGTTCCAGTTGTTTTATACGCTGGCAGATACAGTGATCGTAGGAAGAACGCTGGGAGCAGATGCCCTGGCGGCAGTAGGCTCTACAGCTATTGTTATTTATCTGGTGCTTTGTTTTATCCAGGGAATCACAGGAGGTTTTGGTATCTGCCTGGGGCACCGGTTTGGCGCAAGAGATGAAAAAGGGATGCGCCGCAGCGTGGCAGTGTCCATTATCTTATGTATTTTCTTCACTGTGATCATAACCGCGATCTGCTGTGGTCTGGCGCACCAGATCTTATACTGGCAGAGGACTCCGGAAAAGATCTGCGATATGGCCTATGATTACATGTTTGCTGTACTCCTGGGTACAGGCACTACGATCTTTTATAACATGATATCCAATATCCTCAGGGCACTGGGAGACAGCCGTACACCGTTGATATTCCTTATTTTCTCCTCTTTATTGAATATTTTCCTGGATGTGGTATTTATCGTTCCGCTGCAGATGGGAGTAGCAGGAGCAGCCTGGGCTACTGTTTTAAGCCAGCTTTTATCTGCTGTATTATGTACAGTAATAGGCGTGAGGAAATTCCTCATACTCCGCTTGAAAAAAGAGGATTTTACCTTGTTATCTTCCGCTTTAAAAATACATTTAAGCATTGGCTTCCCTATGGGCTTTCAGATGTCCGTTATGTGCATCGGCCAGCTGGCTATGCAGGGCGCTGTTAATGCACTGGGAACAGAAGCAATCGCCGGCTATACAGCTGCTACGAAAGTAGACCAGATCTCTGTTCTTATGAATGCAGCTTTCGGTATTGCCATTTCCAACTATGTAGCCCAAAATTACGGAGCTGGCCTGTGGGATCGCATCCGCAAAGGAACAGCGGCATGTCTGCTTCAGACAAGCATTGCCAATGCCATTATGTGCGTGATGATCATTTTTGGCCGTCATCTGGTAGTGCCGATGTTTGTAAGTCAGCCTACAGCAGAGATCATCTGGTATTCTGACCACTATCTGCTGACCGTAGCGCCTTTTTACCTGCTTCTTGGAGTGCTGCAGATCTATCGCTCTGCTATCCAAAGTATGGGAAACAGCTGGACGCCATTTACAGCCTGCATCATTGAACTGATTTTCCGTATTACATCTACTACTGTGTTTGCGGGAATCATTGGCTATGTGGGAATCTGCTTTGCAACGCCATTTGCATGGATCGGGGCGTGTGGGCTGCTTGTGCCGGTATACTGGCATGAGATATTAAAGAGAAGAAAAACAGATGATGCAAGGCTGAACTGTAACAAAAAATATATATGATAAATAAAAGGACAGAGGCAACCAGGCTTCTGTCCTTTTTTGAATATACTATATTGCAGATATATTGACGTTATGGATTTTTTCGTTGTTTTTCATATTCAGCCAACGCAGACAAGGCTTCCCCGGAAAGTGGGAAGAGCACAGTCAGATTGAAAATAGTCATCAGTCCGATGCCTACATCTCCCAGGTCCCATACCACCGTGTAAGCCTGAATGCCGCCGATAAAAAGCATGATCAGAGCCAGGATCTTATAAAGGGTCTGCCACAGCCAGCGGTTTCCAAAGAGATAAGCCACATTGGAGCGGGCATAAAAGAGAATGCCAAGGAAGGTGGAAAAACTGAACAGCGCCAGAGTCACAGCCACAAAGATCACGCCGAAGCTTCCAAGATGATAGTTCATAGCCGCCTGTAAAAGCTCCATTCCCATAAGGCCCCGGGTCAGATCTTCCGGTACCAGCAGCAGGATAAAAGCGGTGCAGCTGCAGATCACAATGGTATCAATAAATACGCCTAAAGCCTGGATCAGTCCCATTTTAACAGGTTCTTTTTCATCGGCAGCAGCGGCTGCGCAGGGAGCCGAACCGGAACCGGCTTCATTGGAGAAAAGTCCACGTTTTACGCCATTCATCAATACAGCGCCAAAGCCGCCGCCAGCTACAGCACGAAGACCGAAAGCTTCTTTAAAAATCCTGGAAAATACGCCTGGAAGCTGCCCAATATGGGTCACGATAATAAAAATAGTAATGATAAAATACATAGCCGCCATTACCGGAACGATAATGTCAAGTGCCTTTACTGTTGCATTTTTGCGAAGCACGATCACAGCAGATAAGATCACCAGGATCACAGTGGTGATAATAGGCGGTATGGAAAAGGCATTTTCAAAGGCAGAGGCAACAGAATTACTGATCACCTGGCTGATGCCGCACCAGCATAACAGACCGGATAAGGCAAATAACACGGCAATCACAGAGTGCTTCAGTTTCTTTTTGCGCACTTTTTCTGCATAATAGTGGATATAGTAAGCAGGTCCGCCGTGGAAGCCGCCGTACAAAGAATCTTCTTCTTTATGGATCTGTGCCAGAGTTGCTTCAATGAAAGCAGTAGCAGAGCCTAAAATGGCAGAAAGCCACATCCAGAAAACAGCTCCTGCACCTCCGGCAGAAACAGCAGCTACTACGCCGACCAGATTGCCCATGCCGACCCGGGTGGCAGTAGATACAAACAAGGTCTGCAGCGGTGATAAACTGTTGTTATTTCCTTTCTTTTCAGTCAGCGAACGTACCATGTCCGGGAACAGGCGTACAGACACAAAATTGGTGCGGAACGTAAAATAAATACCTGTTGGGATCAAAAGCAGTACCAGAAGTGGAACACCCATAGAAAAAGTTCCTAATCTCAGGGTAAACAGATCACCCCACAGAAAACGATACACAGCTTCGATTATATGAACGATCATAAGTGATTTCTTTCTCCTGTCATTTTTATTTTTAGCCATTTTATTTAAAACACTTTAAGAACACTTATGTGCACTTGAACGCGTTAAAGGGCTAGTTATCTATTATACACTGTTTTCGCTGATTTGTAAAACTATAAAACAGTAGAAAAAGTCTATTATTGTTACAGTTCTGCCTTGCATCTTCTTGCCCGCCTGAACTGTAACCTATTATTATGGCCAAAATGATTACAGATACAGATACTTACTGGTAGCTCCTTGCTGTCTCATGATACACCCGTGTGATCTCCTGAAGGATATCCATGTGGGTAAAGTCTTTTTTATAAACGATTTTGGTCTCGCGCATCATGCTTAAGTTTTCAATAGGCAGAACTGCCATTTTTCCCTTTTTTTGTTCTCTGGCGCAGGCGCTTTGAGGCAGTATGGAAACGCCAAGTCCTTTTCGCACCAGATCCTTGATGGTAGCGATGTTGTCAACTTCCAGGGTGATATTAAAATTGTCAATGGAGTCACCGATGCTTTTTAAGGTGGACTCAAAAAGCATACGTGTATCAGAAGTAGGCAGCCGCAGGATCATCCGCTCCTGCTTTAATTCCGATAAAGTGACCATGGCACGTTTGGCTAAAGGATGCCTGTTTGGCATGACACATACCAGATAATCGGTAGCTAACATCAGGGAGCAAAGAGAATGTCCGGCAGGAGTTCCGTCCACGATAGCCAGGTCAATCTCATAATTGTCCAACATATCATAAAGATTATTTATGGTATCAGTAATAATAGTTATAGAAAAATTATTATTCTCGTTGCTGCAGCGTGCCAAGACTTCCGTGGTCAGGTTGCTTTCGGAGGTATGTGTGATGCCGATGCGTACCTTAGTCAGCTGCTTTCTGGAATTATCAATTTCCGTTTCCATTTTTCCATATAAGGCTTTGATCCTTCGGGCATATTTTAAGACAATCTCGCCCTCAGGAGTCAGTATTAAACTGCCTTTTCCCCTCACAAATAAAGTGGCTCCCAGCTCTTGCTCCAACTGATTTATATGGTGACTGACTGCTGGCTGGGTAAGGGAGAGAGAGGCGGCAGCCTTTGTGAAATTTTGAAATTCAGCAACGGCTAACAGTGTTTCTATTTTTGAACCAAGCATAATGTCTCCTTCATGTATTATACATAGAAATCATAATAAGAATTTATCATACACAAAAATAAAATAATTTGATTTTATTGTAAAACAGTATATCATATAGAAACATAACATACAAGGAAAACAGGGGGTTATAAAATGAAGTCATTTTTATTTTACCATGCAACATCCCAGGCATCAGTCGTTATCATTACGATTGCCCTGATGTTGTTTATAGGTTATCTTATGACCCGGATCACCAGGTTATTTAAGCTGCCTAATGTGACGGGATACATTCTGGCAGGGATTCTAATGGGTCCTTACTGCCTGGATATGGTGCCGGTGAAAGTCATAGATGGAATGGATTTTCTTTCTGACATTGCACTTGCCTTTATTGCTTTCAGCACAGGGGAATTTTTTCGCTTTTCTGTGCTAAAGAAAAATGGCTGGAAAGTAGTTGTGATCACGGTCATGGAAGCAGTGCTGGCGTCTGTATGCGTCTTTGCAGTGGTTTATGGCGTGCTCCGCTTAAATCTGGCATTTTCCATTGTACTGGCAGCTTTGGCATCAGCCACGGCGCCTGCATCTACCATTATGACCATTCGTCAGACCGGGGCAAAAGGAGATTTTGTAGACACCCTTTTACAGGTGGTGGCACTGGATGATGTAGTAGGCCTGATCGAATACAGTGCAGCTATTTCCATTGCACTGGCGGCTCTTTCTGGAACAGGTGGTTTCCAGATGGGAAATATTTTAAAACCGATCATCATTAACGGAGCAGTACTGGTATTAGGAGGTATCTTTGGCTGGCTGTTAAAATGCCTTATGCCAAAGAAAAAATACAAAGACAACCGCCTGATCATATCGGTGGCAGCATTGTTTGCTTTTTGCGGAATCTGTTCTCTGGCGGATGTATCACCTCTTCTTGGATGTATGTCTATGGGAACCATTTATATTAATTTATCCGATGACGATAAACTATTTAAGCAGTTAAATTATTTCAGCCCGCCGATCCTGCTTCTGTTTTTTGTACGGTCCGGGCTTTCCTTCCGGTTAGATGCACTGCTTAATCCTTCCGCAGGAGAAGATGGGGCTTCTCTTTTAGTCATTGGAGTAGCATATTTCCTTACACGTATCATTGGAAAATATGCAGGCGCCTATTTAGGCTGTATGGCGGTACATAAGAAAAAACAGGTACGTAATTACTTAGGTCTGGCACTGGTACCTCAGGCAGGTGTAGCTATTGGTCTGGCGGCTTTGGGAGCGCGGACCCTGGGCGGACAGATGGGGATTGACCTGCAGACTGTTATTTTGGCTTCCAGCGTACTTTACGAACTGACCGGCCCGGCCTGCGCCAAGGTATCCTTATATCTGTCAGGTTCTTATGGTGATATTGAACTGCCAAAAGAAGCGAAAGAAAAGGATCCTGTGACCCGTCTTGAAATGTTAATTGAACGGATCCATGAGATCCAGCAGGAGATACCAGAAACAGAAGAAACGATTTCACCGGAAGAACAGGCATTTTTAGAAGCAGCCAATGAGCAGTATGAAGCTATAGGTACGCTGCGCAATCATTTAAGAGCAAGGAGGACGTATTAGTGTGAAAGAAAGTAGAGGACAGCCATAAATGGGCGCACTCAAATAAGCTGTCAAAGGCAGGCAACTTTTTGAGGTATTATAGAGTTAGTAAATCAATTCAAGAAGCTAATGACTCATCAGGAG
>UQTA01000023.1 GCA_900543885.1 uncultured Clostridium sp. | reverse complement strand
GTTTTGCTACTTGGTTTTCGTAGGCTTCTACCATTGTCCAAACGTCACCATCAAGGTTCTATCCTATAATTAGCAAGGCTGTTCCAACTTGCACTGGTTACTTCTCGACGTTTCCGACTGCTTTGACGTTAGCACAAACGAATACTCTGGATTTTGAGTATATTTGAACCTATTTGTTCACATTTAATTGTATTTTTAGTTACTTATCTTTTCTCCTTCAATACCACCTTCTCGTGCTAACTGCAAGATAATGTGCGCAACCGACTCTAATAACTCTTGAAAATATTGAATATCCTCAGGAGAGAAGCCGTCGATATTTTCCCATTTGTATTCAGGAAGCCAGCAGGTAGCTGAATGAAAACCGCCATACACTGGTTTTTCAATACGTACCTCAACTTTTTCCTTTCCAGCTGTTTCAATGGTTTCTGAATGTACAATTTCAGTTCCGTCATTCAATGTCATAAATGGATATAACATAGTGAGCACCTCCATGTTTAGTTTAATAAGTCTGCAATGGTAATAGTTAAGTTTTTATAGATACCTACAGTGATCGGCTGCGTGAAAGTGTAATTGGTAGGCGCCGCATCTTCCTCATAACGATATACAGTAACCCATTCTTTTATCGGGTTTACGATCCAGTATTCTTTTACTCCTGCTTCTAAATATAAAACGTTTTTCTTGATGTAATTCATTTTGCTACTAACTGGTGAAGCAATCTCTATAATCAGATCTGGAGCTCCGGAGCATCCCCGATCAGTAAGCTTATTAGGGTTGCAGATAACAGAAATATCTGGTTCTACCCAGTCTCTATCATCAGCATCAAGATTAACAGCAAATGGAGCAGGATATACCTGACAATTTCCGTGATGATTACTAATGTACTGATCAATAACAGATGTTAGTTTAGAAACAAGTCTTTGGTGGATTCGACTGGGTGGTGCCATGTCGTAGAATTTACCGTCAATGAGTTCTGCTCTGGTGCCTTCCGGTAGGTTCCAGCAGTCTTCAGATGTATACTGATCGTTTTTTAATAATGGCATAAAACATATTCCTCCCTATAATCGGATATTAAAATTAAGAATTCGTAAGTTGTCACAGGGCGCAATGTGATGTATCATAGTTCTATAAAGAAAGGGGGTCTTGTTATGAGATATTGCATCTCAAAATATAGTATTTATATATTTTTATTTTCTATTGCATATCTATTACAGCGTCTTGTCTTTATTTCTTTACTGCATATGCCAAGAATTATATTTGCTGGAAAGATATATTTGCATGAAATCATATTTTTGATTATATCGTTTATATTTGTAAAGAAAAGTTTTATGATTGAGAGGCTGGATTAAGTATCCAGCCCTAGTTTTTATTTTCTTTTTTTCTTATCTTTAGCTTTTTTCTTGATTCTTCAATTTTAGCCTCGGTTTCCTTTAGCTTAATTTCATTTTCAGTAGCTATTTTTTGAAAGTTCCTAATTTTATCAATTAATCCAGGTGAATCGATATCAACATTTCCTTTAATAATTTTAAATATATCAAAGGAAAATTTTACTTTAGCGCCATTGATAAATAATGATAATGATGTCAATAAGAGGAAAGCACTGGTCGCACATGTAATAATTTCTACAGGGCCAGGAGAGTTTATAGCAGCTTTAATGGAAAATTCATTTTTTTCAATAGGTATATTATATAATTCTGAATATATATCAGCACTTTCAAAAATAGAGTCGATAAAATTATATAAATCGACAGCAGCAATGTTTTGAGTAGTGGTTACATCAAATATTGCGTGCATTTCTTTTCCTTGAATATAACAGCTATATAAGGTTCGGTTAATAAAGCCCGAATACGGATTAGCGTTGACGATAGTACCATAGGAATAGATAATTGGTATGAGCATTGGATCTAATTCGCGTCGTTCGAACGGTCGATCTGCAATCCAATTGACATTCCTACGTTTCAAATATGATATTTCTTCATCAAAAAACATCACATCAATACGTTCTTGATCAGAGGCTTCGTAGATGTATGGGTCGCTGGTAATTTGTCCAATAGCAATACGGTCACAATTTGCTCCAGGAACCAGTACGTAGTCACCGATTTTCATGTCATTTACAAAGCGCATAATTTGCGATGCAGTTGATCCAGGTTTAGAATCATCTGGATATGACTCAATGATTTCATCTTTTAAATCATTAAGAGAGCAGTGTTTTATGAAATCAAGATCATCAATTTTATCCCAACCGATGGCAACATATTGCCCAAAGTAAAAGTTTTCAAAATTATCGCCTCCGTTAGTCCTGATAAACCAATAATTTGTGGAAGGATCAATTACTGGAATTCCACAAGTAGTCAAAATATTTAAGGTTTCATCTGCTGAAAACATATAAACTCCCCTTTCGTAAATTTTAATATAGATTTTTCAAAGCCCTTTTTGAATGAAAGCATATAGTCATTTTAATCTTAATTCAATAAGTTCTTTCTGATATCCCAGGATCCGCGCAAGCTGATCTAACAGTAGAAAGATTGCTCATTAAACTGATCTACCCAGCGTTCAATAATTTCAGAACTGTTGGCTTCTATCATTCTTATGATGCTACGTAAGATTTTTGGTGGAATCTTTGAATTATTATTACAAAGAAGAGTGTGGCCGGAGCGTGTGATCCAGACTTTGGTAGCATTTGCGGAGGCTTTTCCTTCTGCAATATGAACGTGAACGGGCTCTAAGGGTATTCCTTCGTTTGACCAGAAGTAAACGATATAGGAGCCAATCCTAAAAATTTGAGGCATTCAATACGCCTCCTTCCTGGGCAAATTCCAGAATAAGATGAGCATTGTCACGAATCAGGCGCTTGAAATATTCCATTTCCTGATCAGAATATCCGTGAATGCTTTCCCATGTATAATCTGGAAGATAGCAGGTGGCATCATGAAAACCGTCTTTTTCATCCGGGGTTTCGATGTAAACTTTCACACGGCCATCCGGACGTACTTCGGAATGAGTAATTTCTGTATCATCGTTTAAGGTTAAATAGGGATACATCATTGTGGACACTTCCTTTCTACAATAGTATTGCACTTCAAAACTTTTCTATGACGGTCAGAACCGGCTCGAACATAATGGTATAGCCGTCCAGCAGCACATAAATCAAATACGTTTTTCATCCTCAGAGTCGACTTCGCTTAAATCAATAAAATCATCCAGCGACTCAGCACAACGTCGAAGATAATCATGACCGCCGTCAACAGAACAAGCACCGCAGGAGCAAGTCTTGAAATCATGTACAGAAATGGATTCAATAATATCTCCACATTTTTTACATTTGATTACATTTTTGATAATCATATAAATACTTCCTTTTCTACAATATTATTGCGATTTAAAACTTTTCTATAACGGTTAGAACTGGCTCAAACATAATGGTGTAGCCGTCTGGTTTATTTTACGCAAAGTTTTCGGATGAGCTGTTCAATTAGGTCAGCATTTAATAATTCTAACGTATATGATTTATTTGCTTGTTGAAGAACCAAGGTATCGTGGCTGGAAGTAATATTTGTTAATTTTTCTAAAGGTATTTCAAAGGCTTTTTGAGAATGCATAAACGCAATCCGTTGGTTTGTAATAGAAAGAGATCCTGTATACCGGGTTGTTACATCTTTATAAATTCTTTGACTACCAGATCCGCCACTTCGAAGATAAACTCCTTTTGCTACTCGTATTGAAGCACCCGAACTTCGTCCACTAGATCCAACAATTTTGTTCTGTGTGATGAGAAGTGCAACCATTTGTTCAAGATAGGCAGATTCGTTTTGCCTTAACACAATACTTGGAGATTGGATTACGCATTTAGGATAGTTTTCAAGGAGAGTGAGAAGAGTTTTACGCTGCTCATCCCGAATAACAACGGTTTCTTGGATTTTTTTATTGGATTTAATAATGGAATTAAGTAATACAAGTGCTATAAAGCCACATAGTAAAAGACCAAGAAGGTTATTACTTCCATCCGGTTTATTGAGCTGAGAGAGTCCAATTATACATATTAAGGAAAATATAAATACGCCAAATATTTTTAACGGTAAATACGGTTGCTTATCTTTCGCCAAAGATGTAGTAGCTTTAGATTTTCGTGTCTTGTATTTATAAAATAAGAAACACGGAACAAGCAGAGTAAGTAAAATAGCAATCCAGTCAATTGCGGAATAGTGAGCATAATTTTTAACCATTCCAAACAACAAAAATATTACCCATGCAGCCAAGCAAAAATATCCTAACATCCTAATATCCCTCCATTATTTCAATCGTAGATTAATTAATTCTTCTGGATACCCAGTACATTGACAAAACTGTTCTTTGGTACAATCTTCATACTGTAATAAAAGCTCATCTGATATCAGAAGATAAGCTGCGAACAGATTGGCGCGACGTTCTAGTTTTGAAACCAGAAGCAGCGTTTTGTTCCGAATGAAATAGCAATTCGCTTTTCGATCCAGAAGTGCGTGACCTAGCTCATGTGCCATTACTAAACGAAGCTCGTCTTTGTCCAATTGATTGCTCAGAAAGATATAACGATGATTCTTTAAAAACATATAGCAGCCTTCGTGGGTGCAATTTCCTATCTGGTAGAGCACTCCGAGTTGATCAGCAATCTCAAAGGGATCAGAGGTACCATATTTTCTTGTATAATACGCAACGAGTCGTTTGACCCGTGTCAGATCATTCATGTGCGCATCACCTACTTCTTATATCGTTTATTCGTATATTTTTCTTTGTTGATCAATTTTAATCGGCGTAGGGCGAGCTCCAATTCATCCTTGAAGAGGCTTGCTGCCTCTGGATCCAGATCTTCACCGTTGTAGCTTGCGGGACCATCTTCACCGGTGGAAAGTTTTTCCATAATTCGATCCAGATCTTTCGCGATGTCACGTTCGTCCTTCGAATTTAACCCTTGAGGTGTTTTCTCTTCCATTAAATCGGATCTATTACAATGAAATAAATCACACATGGCATCAACCTTATCCATTCGTGGAGACTTTATTCCATTACACCAATTATATACGGACGTTGTTCCGACCCCGAGCCGTTTGGCTAATTCAACCTGCGTTATTTCATATTTATTTAGATAGTAACGCAATCGTTTTGAAAATACTGCATTAAAATCTTGCTCTGGCATTCCATTCACTCCTTCTTAAATTGTTACTTTGATAATACACCAAAAGTAATAGCAATGCAACACTAAAAGTGAAAATATTTCACTAAAAGTGTTGACACACACTTAAAGTGATGATATACTAATGGCAGATTCGAAGAAGGGAGTGAGATCAGTTGGTCAAAGCTATACAGATTAGTTTAGCAGCGGCGAGAGTAAATGCAAGAATGACGCAGGAAGAGGTCGCAAAAAGGCTTAAAATTGGGAAAAAGACTATAGTAAACTGGGAAAAAGGGACATCTATTCCTTCATTTGCGGATGTGAATATGCTTTCTCAGATTTATGGAATTCCAGTTGATAATATTTTTTTACCCCAAAAATCCACTTAAAGTGATATCAATGAATTATCTGTTTGCAACAGAAGACGAGAAGGGAGCGTGAGAAGAATGGAATTATCGGAATGCATACGTCGGAAGTTAAAAAAGAATTGCCGATACAACGAGAAGTCATATCGGCTTTTGATCAGCGGTTTACTCGGTTGGAGCATATCATTATTGATGCTTACTATTCGATTACTGCAGTTTTATGTGTTTAATTAACCCTTTTAGCAAGATCACCAATTTGAGGATTATCGAAAGGACGCTGGTTTTCATTGGAATCCGTTGTCTCAATGTATTCTGAGAAAGGAATCATTGGATTACGGCGAATGGTTTTGATAGGAGACTTGTCATAAATACATGACTCAATGGTACTGATTTTAGGTTGTACATGAGTGATTATCCCAGTCCCTTTAACAAGTTCAAGGAAACCTAAGGATTCTTTTGTGTCAGGATCAAAGATTTCTTCATTGCTTACTTCATAAATAAGATATTTTTGGCCTTCTGTGGCACCGTCATCAGATCCAATGTTAAGAACAAGTTTGTAATCATCAATTACATTCACAACTTTAATGGTCGTTTTCATAATTTACCTCCAGGTTTAAATTCGTTATGGTTTCAGCTGTTTCGATAGTTATAGTGGGTTTAATTATTATGGAACTCAAATGATTGGAAATGCGAGAAAAGTGATCCTCTTTCTTTTCATCGTTTGAGAATAAGATGATTTGGGCTAGGCCATTGTTGGTAATAGTCTCGACATATCCATAAGTTATTAGTTCCTCATATCCATCAATATTCTCGAAAAATGAAACAACTGAATGATGACTTAAAAATGGACACGGTTTACAGAGGCAACGATTATTAGTACATTTAACGATTTCAATAGTGTATGTAAGAGCAACTTGCCGCAAATCGTTATACAGTTTGTAGGAAAGCCAGGCGAAGAGAAAGGCTAGAAAAACCACAATGATAAATGCAATATATGGAACACTATCGTGAGGGTTGAAGTAATACATTGCAAAGGCTGGAAGTAATGCTAAAGCAAAAGAAACATAATTGCTCCAGTCACAAAAATATTTTTTCATGAAATCACCACCGTTTCTTATTGGTAAGTGTAAAAAGTATAACATACATAAAACAAAAATACCAGTGTATGGGATAGATGGGGGTGCCTATTAAGAAGCTGTTGGAGTAGAAAGGGGTGAGAGAGGTGTGGATATCCAGAAAGAAGTGGTCTAGCTTGGTAAAAAGAGTGGCTGCTCTTGAAAAAAAGAATGAAGAGCAACCAGAAAAAATTGCATTAGCAATAACGATGCAATCGAATGAAGAAATGTCAAAAACTAATCGTCCTCATCATCCTTGGTAGTTCGAAAACCAATACGGCGAGCAGGTTTTGCTTTGTCTTCACGTTCCACGGATGTAATGAGAAAGTTGAGCTGACTAACGTGTTGGATAAGTTGAGCTTTTTTTCCATTAACAAAGCCATAAAAATAGAGCATATCAGGATTCTGATAGCCAACGGATGTGACAATCATAACAGTAGAAGTACCAAAAGAAGCAAGACGTAAGGCAACTTCATGATCATTGTCAAGGGTAGATTCAAACTCTGCAATTTCTTCCATGATTTTTTCGTATTTCCAATCTGCGAGAGAGTTAATTACGAAATTTCAAAGAGAGGATATCGTCCATAAAATATCTCCTTTCTTCTGTACTCGGCTCTGGCGGGAGCCTATGAGGATAGTATAGGGCGGAGAAAACGGAAAGGCAATAAGAAGTTGATTACTTAGGAGTACCCATTGAGAAGCTGTTAGAGTAGGAGGTGTTTACATGGAAAAACGATATCTTTCACCAGAAGATGCAGCTCCGTTTCTGGGGCTGTCGGCAGCGGCCGTAAGAAAGTACATGCGTAATGGAAGCATGGACCTGGGAATGGTATTAAGTCCTCAAAAGACGGGGACTAAGACCTGGCGGTACAAGATCTATCCGGAGAAGTTAAAGCAGATTACCGGATCCAGTGTGCCAGGATATGAATAAAGCTTGGAAAGGAGAGAAAAACAATGGCAAAGATCAAGAACTATGACGGCCAGACAGACATGGAGCTGTCCTATGTGGCAGTGCAGGCAACCAGGCCTAAGAAGAAACCAGTGGACTGGGTAGGTATCACAGAGACATTTATAGCCGGTGGCATGTGGGTGATAGTCTGCATGATGCTTGGGGCTGCACTTGCGGTCCAGATGCTGTGATGGCTGTGCGGGAAGACCAGTGCGGTACCTGCATCAGGAAGAACCGGTGTATGGAGAGAAGCCGCTTACAGGCATGCAGAGGCTACATAAAAAAGGACCCAGGCAGCGGCAACTGCGGAAGGTCCGGTAAGAAAAATAAATCACACCCTCATTATACGGAGGGAGAAGGAGAAATGCAAGATGGCAATGAAAATTAACAAGCTTGAGATTGAGAACGTCAAGCGTGTAAAGGCAGTAAAGATCGAACCGACAGCAAATGGGCTTACGATCATTGGTGGAAACAACAACCAGGGCAAGACCTCTGTCCTGGATGCAATCGCCTGGGCTTTAGGCGGGGACAAATACCGTCCGTCCCAGGCTCAGAGGGAAGGCTCCGTGATCCCGCCAAACCTTCATATAGTCATGAGCAATGGTCTGGTAGTGGAACGCAAGGGTAAGAACAGCACGTTAAAGGTAACAGATCTACAGGGACAGAAGGCCGGGCAGCAGCTTTTGAATGAGTTTGTGGAACAGCTGGCACTGGATCTTCCGAAATTTATGGGGGCTTCTGACAAGGAAAAGGCAGGTATCCTGTTAAACATCATCGGTGTGGGAGACCAGCTGGCCCAGTTGGAAAAGGAAGAAAAGGAACTTTACAGTGAGCGTACCTATGTGGGGCGCACGGCAGACCAGAAAGAGAAGTATGCAAAAGAACAGCCTTATTATCCGGATGTCCCGACAGTCCCAGTCTCAGCAGCGGAACTGATCCGCAAACAGCAGGAGATCCTGGCACAGAATGGGGAAAACCAGAGAAAGCGTGAAAGACGCCACCAGCTGGAGCAGGAGATGCAGCGTGTCACGGATCAGATCCAGGAGCTTTTAAGGAAGCAGGCAGAGCTGGAAGCGGATCTTAAGATCGCCCGGTCGACCAGTGAGAACCTGCAGGATGAGTCTACCGCAGAACTGGAACGAAACATTGCAGAAGTGGAAGAGACCAACCGGAAAGTACGGGCCAACCTGGACAAAGACAAGGCAGAAGAAGATGCCAGGGGATACCGGGAACAGTACAATGCACTGACCGGAAAGATCCAGGAGGTACGGGATAAAAAGCTGGAACTGTTAAAGAAAGCAGATCTGCCGCTTCCAGGACTGACGGTTGAGGATGGGGAACTGGTCTACAATGGTCAGAAATGGGACAACATGTCCGGATCCGAACAGCTTAAGGTATCTACCGCGATCGTACGCCGGTTAAATCCGAACTGTGGCTTTGTGCTCATGGACAAACTGGAACAGATGGACCTGCATACCCTGCAGGAGTTTGGAAAGTGGCTGGAGGCAGAAGGACTCCAGGCGATCGCTACCAGGGTATCTACGGGGGACGAGTGCAGCATTATCATCGAAGACGGGTATGTGGTAGGACAGCCGCACACCGAAGAAAAGAAAGAATGGAAAGCAGGTGTTTTTTAAATGGAGATCATCAGAGGAAAACAGCCGGGAGCAAAGAAGACCGTGATCTACGGTCCGGAAGGGATCGGGAAGTCTACACTGGCTTCCTGCTTCCCGGATCCGCTGTTCATTGATACAGAAGGTTCCACCAGGGATATGGATATCGCGCGTACCAAAGAGCCAAGCAGCTGGATGATGCTCATGGAGCAGGTCATGTATGTAAAGAACCATCCGGATATCTGCAAGACCCTAGTCATTGATACGGCGGACTGGGCTGAGATGCTCTGCATTTCCCAGATATGTGATAAGAACCACAAGAGCAGCATTGAGGAGTTTGGTTATGGAAAGGGCTATACCTATGTACAGGAGGAATTTGGGCGTCTTTTAAATCTTCTTACGGAAGTGATCAAAGCAGGCGTGAATGTAGTCTTTACAGCCCATGCAAAGATGCGGAAGTTTGAGCAGCCGGATGAACTGGGAGCGTACGACCGCTGGGAGATGAAGCTGAGTAAGGGCGTGGCTCCCATGGTGAAGGAATGGGCCGACATGGTTCTGTTTGCGAACTATAAGACCATGGTAGTAAATGTAGATGGCCAGGGAGCCCAGAAAGGGAAGAACAAAGCACAGGGTGGAAAACGTGTTATGTATACGACCCATCACAGTTGTTGGGATGCAAAGAACCGCTACAATCTGCCGGATGAAGTGCCGTTTACATATGAGAGCATCCGGCAGATCCTGGAACCGGGAACAGCCCCGGCAGAGGAGAGGCAGGAGGTAAAACAGCCAGGCCCTGTACAGGAGACACAGCCAGCACCACCTGTCAGACCGGTAGAAACGGTAAAACATCCGGAGACAGCCAGTAGTAACAAGGGCAATGAAAAACCTGCAGAAGAAAAGAAAGGCATTGCGCCTGTGGAGGGCAGCAAAGGGGATGTAAAGCCGGATGGAAGATCGGCACTGGATCCACGTCTCCCAAAGAGACTGCGGGACCTGATGATCGCCAATGATGTGTGCGAATGGGATATACAGAACGTATGTGAAGCCAAGGGATATGTACCGGTGGATACGCCCCTTTACATGTATGAAGAGGTCAATCCGGGCTTTGTGGACGGCGTTCTGGTAGGTGCCTGGGACCAGGTGTATGCGGCGATCAGGGAAATGAAAGAAAAGGATTCTTTAGTATTTAATTAATGAGGAGGATGAAAGAAATGGCAGATTTAGGAAAAGAGATCGGCTGGGATGATGCAATCGAGAATGAAGGGACTGAGCCCCTTCCGGAAGGGACTTATGAATTTACAGTGGCATCCATGGAACGCGCCCATTTCGGAGGAAGCGAGAAGATGGCGCCGTGTAACGTGGCAAACCTGGATCTTCTGATCAAGGATAAGGACGGCAAGGAACACCATGTATTTGACAGCCTGTACCTGAACTCAAAGGCAGAGTGGAGACTGAGCCAGTTCTTCTTATGCATTGGACAGAAGAAAAAAGGGGAAGCACTGCGGCCTAACTGGAATGAAGTGCCATGCTCTACCGGCAAGGTGGAAGTCATGATCAATGAATATGTGGACAAGAATGGCAATAAGCGCAGGAATAACCGTGTCAGTCGTTATCTGGAGTATGAACCAAAGCAGTTTAAGGCGGGTGTGTTCTAAATGGAATTAAGACCGTATCAGTCTGAGGCAAAGGCAGCCGTGTTTACACAGTGGGACAAGGGAGCACGAAAGACCCTTGTAGTGCTGCCAACAGGCTGCGGAAAGACGATTGTTTTTGCGAAGGTAGCGGAAGAATGTGTGCGCCAGGGGAACCGTGTGTTGATCCTGGCACACAGGGGAGAACTGTTGGAGCAGGCGGCAGATAAGATCAAAAAAAGCACGAACCTGGGATGTGCAACGGAAAAAGCAGAGCAGTCTTGCCTTGGGAGCTGGTTCCGGATCACGGTAGGCTCTGTACAGTCCATGCAGCGGGAAAAACGTCTGTCGCAGTTTTCGGATGATTATTTCAATGTGATCATCATCGATGAGGCCCATCACTGCATTTCAGACGGATACCAGAAGGTGCTGCAGCATTTCCCCGATGCAAAAGTGCTGGGAGTGACGGCAACGCCTGACCGTGGCGATATGCGTAATCTGGGAGAATTTTTTGAGAGTCTGGCTTATGAATATACCCTTCCGAAAGCGATCCGGGAGGGTTATCTATCCCCGATCAAGGCCATGACGATCCCGCTGCAGCTGGATCTGTCTGGGGTATCCATCCAGTCCGGTGATTTTAAAGCCGGTGACATTGCAACAGCCCTGGATCCGTATCTGCACCAGATCGCGGACGAGATGATGAAATACTGTAGGGACCGAAAGACGGTCGTGTTCCTTCCACTGGTAAAGACCAGCCAGAAGTTCAAAGAGATCCTGAATGAAAAGGGATTTAAAGCTGCGGAAGTCAATGGTGAGAGCAAAGACCGCGCAGAAGTCCTGGAAGCCTTTGATAAAGGAGAATACAACGTCCTGTGCAATTCCATGCTGCTGACGGAAGGCTGGGACTGCCCGTCCGTTGACTGTGTGATCGTGCTGCGTCCAACAAAGGTGCGCAGTCTTTACAGCCAGATGGTAGGACGCGGGACCAGACTGTGCGAAGGAAAGAGCCATCTATTGCTCTTGGATTTCCTCTGGCATACAGAACGCCATGAGCTCTGCCATCCGGCGGACCTGATTTGTGAGAAGAAGGAAGTAGCCCGGAAGATGACGGAGAATCTGGAAGAAACAGCCGGATGCCCTATGGATCTGGAAGAGGCTGAGAGAAAAGCGTCGGAAGATGTGATCGCAGAAAGGGAAGAATCCCTGGCAAAACAGCTCCAGGAGATGCGTACCAGAAAAAAGAAACTAGTGGATCCATTACAGTTTGAGATGAGCATACAGGCGGAAGACCTGTCCGGTTATGTCCCGGCTTTTGGCTGGGAAATGGCACCGCCTTCTGATAAACAGAAACAGGAGCTGGAAAAGAGAGGGATCCTTCCGGATGAGATAGATAATGCAGGAAAGGCAAACCTGATCCTGGACCGCCTGCATAAGCGGCAGGAGGAAGGCCTTACCACACCGAAACAGATCCGGTGCCTGGAAAAATATGGCTTCCAGCATGTAGGGACATGGACGTTTGAGGCAGGAAAGAACATGATCGACCGGATCGCTGCGAGCGGCTGGAGAGGAGCCCCAAGAGGTGTGGACCCAAGAAATTATGTACCTGAAAATTAAGGAGTAAGCAGGAAATGGAAAGAAGCCAGTATGACCTGTTGGAGGTCTTAGATCATATAGAGCCGGCTGAACTGGATTACCAGCAGTGGCTGAATATCGGCATGGCCCTGGACCTGGAAGGATATAGCGTGGATGTGTGGGACAACTGGAGCCGGAGAGATCCCGGCAGGTATCATCCTGGGGAATGCCAGAAAAAATGGAAGGGATTTAAGGGAAATGGCTCCCCCGTGACCGGTGGGACGATCGTCCAGTATGCCAGGGAACAGGGGTGGACACCGCCCTATGATCCGGGGCATGCCCTGGGCTGGGAAGATACCATTTCCAGTGAGGAAGGAGTGTTCATTGACCGGAACTGGGTAGAGGGAAAAGAGGTACGGGAACCGGCCCGATTTGACCCCGCCAAGGAACTGATCCGGTATCTGGAGACACTGTTTGAAGCAGGGGAGAATGTAGGCTATGTGGTAAAGAGCTGGCAGAAGGATGATAAATGGCTCCCAGCAGATAAGGGGTCTTTTGACCGTACTGCAGGACAGCTGATAGAAGCACTTTCTGCCTGTGGCGGTGATATCGGCAGTGTCCTGGGGGATTATGATCCTCAGGCTGGTGCCTGGATCCGTTTTAACCCGCTGGATGGAAAGGGAGTAAGGAACGACAACGTGACAGACTTCCGTTATGCCCTGGTAGAGTCAGACAGCATGGAGATCGACAAGCAGCATGCGCTGATCCGGGAACTGGAACTTCCTGTGGCATGCCTGGTCCATTCCGGAAAGAAGAGCCTCCATGCCATTGTAAAAGTAGATGCCGCAGACTATGGGGAATACCGCAAGCGTGTGGACTATCTCTATGATATCTGCCGCAAGAACGGTCTGGAGATCGACCAGCAGAACCGGAACCCGTCCAGACTGTCCCGTATGCCAGGTGTGCTGCGTGGAGAGAATAAGCAGTTCCTGATCGACACCAACATCGGAAAGGAAAGCTGGGCTGAATGGAAGGAATGGATCGAGTCAGTCAATGATGACCTGCCGGATCCGGAAAGCCTGGAAGATGTATGGGACAACCTGCCGGAACTGGCCCCGTGTCTGATCGAAGGGGTGCTGCGCCAGGGACATAAGATGCTGATCGCAGGGCCCTCTAAGGCGGGTAAATCCTTTTTACAGATAGAAATGTGCATTGCCATTGCAGAAGGCCGTAAATGGCTGTCCTGGCAGTGCTCACAGGGGCGTGTGATGTATGTGAACCTGGAACTGGACAGAGCAAGCTGCCTGCACCGTTTCAGGGATGTTTACCAGGCGATGGGGATCCGTCCGGAACACCTGGATAACATTGATATATGGAATTTAAGAGGCAAGTCCCGGCCTATGGATAAACTGGCGCCCATGCTCATCCGCAGGGCTTCCAAGAAGAATTATATAGCCATCATCATCGATCCGATCTATAAGGTCATCACAGGCGATGAGAACAGTGCGGACCAGATGTCCAATTTCTGTAATCAGTTCGATAAGGTCTGCACGGAACTGGGCGTGGCCGTGATCTACTGCCACCACCATTCAAAAGGCAGCCAGGGCAGCAAGAAGTCCATGGACCGTGCATCCGGTTCCGGTGTATTTGCACGTGATCCGGATGCAATGCTGGATATGATCGAGCTGGAACTGTCCGAAGATGCCCTGAAACAGGAAGAGAATAAGGCTGTATGTGAAGCATGCAAACAGTACCTGGATTCCCATTTTAAATGGGATGACGACCTGTCCCAGGATGATCTTTGCAGCAGTTACCAGATGCTCAATTACTGCGAAAACAAGCTGGATGTGTGGCAATGGGCAAACCTTCAGAAGATGGTGGAAGTAGCCAGGATAAGGGCAAGGAGCGTTACAGCGTGGCGTATTGAAGGCACTTTAAGAGAGTTTCCGAAGTTTCCGGCAGTCAATGCGTGGTTCAATTATCCAGTCCATACCATTGATCAGGTAGGGATATTGAGTGATATTGAGCCAGAGACGGAGAAACCGCTTTGGCAAAAGGCAGCGGAAAAGAGAAAAGAACTGGCTCAAAAAGCGAAGGAAAAAAAGCTCAGTTCCTTTGAAGTAGAGTTTGCCAACATTGAATTTGAGGGCCGTGAGGTGCCTGCCCAGGAGCTTGCAGATAAACTTGATACATCATCAAGGACACTGCTTTCATGGTTAGGGGACAGCAATAAAAGGAAGAAAGATCTGGCAGATCATTATGAAAAATATCAGGGGGCTGATGGCAAAATGTACATCAGGAGAAAGGAAAAACAGGGTGCGCCAGACCAGAAAAACGGCGCAGTCTAGTGCAGTCATGCGCAGGTGCGCTGAACCAGAAATTTACGGTCTGGCGCACGGTGCGCATGACCTGGGTCTGGTGCAGTCCCGCGCAGTGCGCCAAAAGGGGTGCGCCGGACCTATACTTACGTATAGTGGTGTAGCGCACCCCTCTATGCGGGGGTAGGTAGTCGTGCGGAAGCTGTCGCACAACGACCACCCACCCCACAGACACAGAGGGCACCAAACCTAGAGCAGGGGGAAATGAAAAGGAGAAAATAAGATGAGCGCATTGGATTATAAATTTTTAGAGTGTGTAAAGCATATGCCTCCGCTTGGACACGCAAAAGATAAAGCAGGATTTGATATTCGAAACAGTGATGTGGCTAAATGGATCATTCAACAGCCGGAAGTTATGCAGAAGATTTTTGATATGGCAAACCGACATGGTTTTATAAAATACAATCCGGAAACCAAGACTTGGCAAGGAGTTGATTGTGGTGATTGAATTTTTTATGGCAATGGTGCCACCGACAGTGACACACCAGGAGAAGCAGGTGCATGTGGTAAAAGGCAAGCCTGTTTTTTATGAACCGGCAGATCTGAAAGCTGCCAGACAGAAGCTGATGGGACATCTGGCAGGACACAGACCGGAACAGCCATTTGAACAGGGAGTACGTTTGATGGTCAAGTGGTGCTTCCCTAAGGGGAAACATGCAGATGGTGAATACCGGATCACAAAGCCAGATACAGACAATCTCCAGAAGCTTTTAAAAGACTGCATGACAGCTTGCGGATTTTGGAAAGTTGATGCCCTGGTAGCTGCAGAGATGGCAGGGAAGTTCTGGGCAGAGATCCCAGGGATCTACGTGAGGATAGAGGAGATATGACACTGGATGATGTGGCGATCCTTTCAGACCAGCAGGTCAAAGGAATTTATTACGACGTATACAATGGCTTCTGGAAACGCTACAGCAAGGCAGTCCCATCCTGGCAGTCAGAGGAATGGGATGGGATCGTAAGGCAGGCCCGTTTCCTGATGGAACGATATCATTCCTGTCCGCTGATAGTCCACCAGATACAGGATCTGTTGGATCAGCTGGAAGCCAGGAGTAGGAAAGGGGAAAAATGAATAATACCAAGAAGATATCCGTCCCGGTCTGCTGCATCTGCCAGAATGTAATCAATGGAGATGCCGAGTGGATCAGGACAAAGAGAGGGACGGTATTGTACATGCATAGAGAGTGTGTGAGAAAGGGGAAAGAAAATGAAAAGATTAACAGAAAAGGATGACCTGGGTAACTGGTGTCTGAAGGGGGTCAGGTGGGAACAGCTTAGAGCTGGCCATGTGATTACTTTAGACGTGGCAGAAAAGCTATATGGTGCGCTGTGTAAGCTTAGGGACTATGAAGATACAGGCGTATACCCGGATGCTGTAGAGACGTTGATGGAAAAATATGCAGAGGCGGCAGCACTTCTGACGGTTCCAATGCATAGCTGGATCTCGGTGGAAGAGAGACTGCCAGAGAGTGAAGACTATGTGCTGATGTCATTTGACAATATCACTTTTCCGGCGGTAGGTCATTATGAAGCAGATGATGGCGGCGGTGCTTGGTATTTTGGAGATGACAACGGAGGAGATAGCTGCGTTAGTATTGGCGTATTTGTCAATGCTTGGATGCCACTTCCGGAGCCATACAGGGCAGAGGTGGAAGCCAAGCCTGACGCAAGTGCCGGCTGGAAAGGTCATTACATGGGGCGGTTTGAGAAAGTTGAATAAAGAAATTGACTTTTGAGTTGATTTTTTAGTTGTCAGTTGAGTTATTGGTAGGAAATTAAATTAAGATCAGGAGAAAGGTCAATGGATAGGACATTAAAGGCAGTATATATTTGGATAGTGCTGGCCCTGGTCTGGAGGGGATTAGAGCTGTTACTGTACGGCGAAATCCAGCCGAGGACAGTAGATGATATTATGTGGTTTCTGTTTTTGCCATTTATTTATATGGCGGTAAATTAAGATTTAGGAGAAATTATAGGACGAAAATATCCAAATTTAAAAGATCGCTTATACGCAGCGTATAATCTTATTCGATACGGAAAAGGGAAAATACGCTGTATGACATGCGGAAAGTGTGGAAGCATCATTATAAAATCTATTAGTGAGAAACCGGCTGAAATAGAATGGATTGATGAAATACATCAGGTAGATCAGATGTGGATAGATCTAGTGAAATGCCGAAAGTGTGGCGCTGTTTGCAAAGAAATTCAAATGTGGAATTTTGAGGGCGATGTATATAAAGTAGATCCATATATTGATGCTGATAAAACAGAAAACTGAAATTTAAAGGAGGTAGCCTATGAATAACAAACATGTAAAGCAGTACATCATCCAGAATATAAGTCACATAGAAGACAGCCTGTTCCTTCGCCAGATCTACACGCTGGTAAAGCTGTACTTGGAAAGAAAAGACCGGAAGCATACCGGTAAAGCTGCGTAATGTGGAAACGAGCAAATCCCAACGTGGAGTATGTGATAGCTGCCATGCGCAAGAAGGGAGAGGACATAAAGAATGGGATTAGTAAAGTCAGATGCCCAGAGAAAGGCAAACCAGTTACAGAGAAAAGCAGCCATAGCGGCAGCTGATGAGGAAATCATAAAGGGACCCAGGCCAGCGACATGGTCAGCCAGGATGCCAGCTTATGCGGGGACAAGCCTCTGCCCGGATCCGGAGCTGCGAGGAGGCAGAAAATGATGATTATGAGCGCAAAAGCAATCGTGGCAATTGGAGGCATAGCATATTGGCTTTGTTACGGTATGTTCAAAATAAAGCGTGGAAATATTGAAATGCACGAATTTGTTCTTGTTTGGGTGTTTTTAATATTATACCTGACTAGGGATTTGTTTAGATAAAAGCGTAGAATGGGAGGTGATACCGTTGGACAAGCAGATATTGGTGCAGTACATAGATGCATGCGTTCAGGTGGAAGATACCAAAAGGGAGATCCTGAAGCTTAAGAAAGCCAGGAAGAGGATTGAGCAGGATGCAGTGAAAGGGTCTTCACATGAGTTCCCTTACACACCACAGACGTTTCATATCGAAGGTCTGGCATATCCTGTAGTAAAGGATCCAGATGAGCTGGACCGGCTGGAAGAGATCCTGAAAGAGCGGTTGCAGACTGCGGAACGGATCAAACATGATGTGGAAGCATGGCTGAATACGATTCCGCAGAGAATGCAGCGCATTATCAGGTATAAGATCTTTGAGGAGCTTACCTGGAGTGAAGTGGCGGTGAGAATGGGGAGAAAAGCTACAGCAGACGGTGTGAGAATGGAATACATCAGATTTATGGAAGAAAAATAAAATTTGTTCGTATTGTTCGCACTGTTCGTTTTCAAAATGTTATAGTGTACCATGAAGCCAAAGGCATACGGCCGGCGGCTTACGTTAAACCCCACCAGGCAGCAGGCGAAAGCTTGTTGCCTCCCCCTTGGAACGTAGCTCAGTTGGGAGAGCAATGGCTTGTGTCCTAAGCGAAGGTTCGAATCCTTCCGTTCCGATGATTTTTGTTGCTATCAGTATTTACTTCTCCTTTTTGAAAGCGCCTGTCGTGAGATAGGTGCTTTTCTTTTGGTATATTTAGGAGTATGATGAAAAAAAGGAGGGGTTATATGATAAAAATTAGCCATAAAAAGCAGAAAAATGATGGGTATAATTGGAAATGTGGAGCAGCTTGTTTAGAAATGATTTTTGAATATTTTAAGATCGTTCGTACACAAGATGATATTTGGAACGAAATTAAATCTATGCGTCCAGGTTCGTTAACTCAGTTTTATGCATGTACACATGATGTTATAAGATATGCTATAAAAAATGGACTTTGTGCAACGGGATACAAAGCAAAAGAAAGCACATGCAGAAATATTTTGGAAGAACTTGATAAAGAACAAGTTCCTGCTATTTTGTTAGTAAAAGAACAAAAAACTAGTCAATCCCATTTTATTGTTTATATTGGAATAAAAAATAAATTGTATTATTATTGTGATCCTAATTCGTCTAAGGATTTCAATTATATGAAACAAGTAGACTTGGAAAAAAGTTGGTCTCCAGATCAACAGTTTGGTATTCCGGGATATGTTCTAATAGTATTTGATAAGAAAGTGGATTCGATAATTCAATGTGCAAATTGTGGAAGTACAGTACAAATTGTACAAGGTATTTTACAAGATCAGATGGAAGGTGTTATATGTCCATACTGCGGTCGGGCGGCTATTCTTTATAATTAAAATTAAAAATAGTTTATTTACTTTTTATACTGAAAAACAAACACGAATGAGAGGTGGTGGTGCATGGCCAGAGCGCCGGATGCCAGAATGGAACAGGCCAGAGATCTGTTCCTGGAAGGTAAGAAACTGATTGAAATTTCAGATCTTCTGAAAATCCCGGAGGGGACAATCCGAAGCTGGAAGAATAGATATGACTGGGATAATGCAACGTTGCAAAAGAAGAAACGCAACGTTGCGAAAAAGAAAGGCGGCCAGCCAGGAAATAAGAACGCTGCCGGAAACAGGGGCGGCTCTGCTCCGGGAAAAAATAAGAATGCAGTTACTACGGGAGAGTTTGAGACTCTCCTTTTTGATTGCCTGGATCTGGAAGAGCAGCGTCTGGTGCAGGCAGTACCAGAGGACAAGCAGACACTCCTTATGCAGGAGATACAGCTTCTGACTGTCAGAGAGCGCCGGATGCTTAAGCGGATCGAGTTGCTGCGCAACGCAGCAGATGAAGAGAATAAGAGTGTTGTCGGTGAGACTGGCATGACTGTGGTAGGACACAAGAAAGGTCTTGAAAAGGACAAGGAAACAGACCTTTTGGAATACCGCGGGAAGCTGGGGCAGCTCCAGAACCTTGAGGATGCACTGACCCGTGTCCAGACCAGGAAACAGGCCGCCATTGACGCGTTGCACCGGTATGGTGTGGATGATGCACGCTTGGAAATCGAAACAAAGCGGTTAGAAATGGCAGCAAGGAAGCTGGGTGATCTGGACGAGGAAGAGCCGGAAGATGACGGTTTTCTGGAAGCATTGGACAGTTCCGCGACAGACGATTGGGAAAATGATGAAAGCTTAAAGGAGGGCGCAGAGAATGAAGAAACGACGTCCAATATTTAAGTTTCAAAAGTTTTCCAGGAAGCAACGCCAGATTTTTACATGGTGGCTGCCGAACAGTCCAGTGCGAGAGGCAGGAGGCATAATTGCAGATGGAGCGATCCGTTCTGGAAAGACAGTCAGCATGAGCCTGTCTTATACAATGTGGAGCATGGCAAATTATGACGGACAGAATTTCATCATGGCAGGAAAGACGATCAGCTCTTTTAAGCGTAACGTGCTGCAGAACCTGAAACTGATGCTCACCAGCCGGGGATATCACTGGATCTATCATATTTCTGGAGACTTTCCCAACATGCTGGAAGTCAGCAGAAATGGCAGGACCAATTATTTTTACATATTTGGTGGCAAGGATGAAGGTTCCCAGGATCTGGTGCAAGGTATTACGGCAGCAGGTGCCTTTTTTGATGAAGTTGCGTTGATGCCGGAAAGTTTTGTAAACCAGGCAACGGCCAGATGCTCCGTGGAAGGTGCGACCTGGTGGTTTAACTGTAACCCGGCCGGTCCAATGCACTGGTTTAAGCTGGAATGGATCGATAAGCGTATTAAGAAGCGGCTGCTGTATCTGCACTTTACAATGGATGATAACCTGAGCCTTTCTGAAAAGGTGAAAGAAAAGTACAGGGCAATGTATGCAGGTGTCTTTTATCTACGCTATATCAAAGGCCTGTGGGCTGTAGCGGAAGGCCTGATCTACACTATGCTCACAGATGATAACCTGTATACTGATCAGGAACGTCCGGTTGCTTTAAAGAACACAGCTATGAAGGCCATTACAGTAGATTATGGTACGACGAACCCGTGTGTATTTCTGGAGGTATGGGATGATGGACAGACTATATGGATTGACCAGGAATATCGGTGGGACAGCCGTTCTGAGGAAGCAAGGCGCAGTGCAAATCCGCAAAGGACGGATGCCCAGTATGCAGATGATATGACAGAATTTATGGGAATGGAACCACAGAATCAATGTATGGTTGTTGTGGACCCATCAGCAGCATCATTTATTACGGAGTTACGCAGCCGTGGCCTGTATGTAAAACCGGCCAATAATGAGGTGGCAGACGGTATCCGTGTGGTTGGTTCTCTCCTGGCTAAGAGAAATATCCGGATCAATAAAGATAACTGCAAGGGCCTGATCAGTGAGATGCAGTCTTACGTATGGGATGATAAGGCAGCTGAACGCGGAGAAGAAAAGCCGGTTAAACAAAAAGATCACGGACCGGATGCTTTAAGATATTATTGCTATACGGTCCTGCCAAAGTGGCGGATCGGAGCATAGGAGGAAGTTAAATGTCAAAGAAAAAGACGTCACGCCAGACACGGACGGCTACAAAACAGAATATGAACCAAAGGGCGCCCGTCACAACGATGGACGCTTTTTCTAATCCTGCTGCAAGGATAGGTTTGGGGACCATGGATCTTTTACAGGCAACAGAGTATCCCATGACCCGTATGACACAGAATTATCAGTTACTTACAAGCCTTTATCGGGAAAACTGGATCATACAGAACATCATAGCGACCATTCCAAATGATATGATCCGCAAATGGTATGACTTAAAGACTAGCATTGCGCCTCAATATTTAAAAGAAATGGTGCAGCTGGAACGTAAGACTCAGATACGAAAGAAACTGTTGCTTGGAATGTACTGGGGACGTCTTTATGGTGGGGCTGCCGGTGTGATCCTGATCAAAGGACAGAATGATCTGAGCATGCCGCTGGACATGGATACTGTGATGCCAGGAAGCTTCCTGGGACTGCATATCCTAGACCGATGGAATGGCATTTATCCAGAGGGTGAACTGGTCACAGATGCAGAAGATCCAGACTTTAGTCTGCCTGCTTATTATACGATCCGTAATGATGAAACAGGAACAATGGTAGCCAGGGTGCATCACAGCCGTGTGATCCGCTTTATCGGTCGTGAGTTGCCGTGGATGGAAATGGTAACAGAGCAGTATTGGGGCGAGTCGGAGATAGAGGCAATCTATGATGAGCTGGTCCGTCGTGATAATGTGGCTGGAAACATTGCGGCACTGACTTTCAGAGCGAATATCAATTATCAGGAAACAGACGGTCTGGATCAGCTGCTTGGTGCTTCTAATACAGAAATCCAGAGACGGTTCTGGAATACCATGGCGGCTCAATCCATGATGGAAAGCAACTTCGGAACCAGACTTATCAATAAAGGAGATGCAATCCACAACACGCAGTACACATTCACAGGACTTCCGGATGTGTATGACCGTGTAATGATGGATGTGGCGGGAGCAGCCAGAACACCCGTGACAAAGCTGTTTGGACGTTCACCGGCCGGTCTTAACGCTACCGGTGAGGCGGATCTGCAGAACTATTACGATTACATTGACGGACTACGTGAGACAGAACTTAGAGGCATCATTGAACGGTTGCTTCCTGTCATGGCTTTGTCGGCCTGGGGAAAGATGCCGGATGATATGGATATTGACTTCTCACCAATGCAAACACCGGATGCAAAGGACATAGCAGATATTACAGAGAGAAAGAGCAACGCGATCCTTGCAGTTTATCAGAATGACCTGGTTGATGCTGCTACGGCCCTGCAGGAACTTCAGGGACTGGCTGATGAGACTGGGCTTTACAGTAAGATCACAGATGAGGCGGTGGAAGCAGGAAAAGGAAAGCTGTATTCACAGTCCCGCAGTATGCAGGACCCTCTGGCAGGCTTTTCTTTCCCGGATAGTTCCGGAGAGGACGGGATAAGTAATGACGATGAAGATACGACCACCGGCGACTTCTGATATCACGGCATTCTTGCGGCGTTTGTTTCTTCGCACAGAAAAAGAGTTGATACAGGAAATCAAAAAGAAACGTAACAGGGAGCAGGTGGAATATGCAGAGGTTGCAGAACTTGAAAGAGTGCAGGGCATCCTGCAGAACATGGTAGATGCTTCCTGGAGCTATGTTCCGGCTATGATCGAGAAGATATTCTATCATTCTGATAAAGATGCTGCAGGTTATTCCAATGCGCGCAGCCTGGCAAGTCCAAGATCTGTAACACAGCTGGCTATCATGGAACAGCTGAGTAATAACCTGCAGGGCCAGATCGTTGAAATGGCCGGTACTGCCAAGAAAAGCGTGGAAACAGTTTTTACGATCGCAAGGCTGGAAGATGATCCATACAGGAAACTTGCTCTTGAGCAGGTGCTCCGGGAAGAGGCAGCGGGAAAACCCTGGATCAAAAGCAGCCAGGATCTGGTCAAGGATATGGAAGCCAATGGTATTACTGGTTTTACTGATAAAGCAGGTCGTAAATGGAGCATGCAGTCTTATGGAAACATGGCAGTACGGACAACTGCTCGCCAGGCAGAAGTCGCAGCACTTTTATCGGCAGATGATTATGATCTATGGCAGATCGTAAAGATTGGAAGCACCTGTCCGGTGTGCGCGCCTCTGGAAGGGCGTATTTATTCTAAAAGTGGAATGAATCCGGATTATCCACCGTTATCCATTGCTTTTGGGAAAATAGATACAAATGGCCCGAATGACCTTACAAATACCTATCTGAATATCCACCCAAATTGTCTTCATAGTCTAGTCAAATATACCACAATCGGTAAGAGCGCAGAGCGGATCCAGAAGGATAAGGATTTTTCCAGTATTGAAAAGAACCCTCTGAACCGGGATCCAAGGACTAAGAAACAGATTGCAGCTTATCAAGAGAAACAGAGGAACAGGCAGCAGCTGTATAGAGACATAAAGCAGCATAAAGAGTACAGAACTGCTTTAGGAAAAGATGTTCCTAAAGACTTTGCTAAGTTTCGGGAATTGAAGTATAATGATCCTGAGAAGTGGAAGTACACAAAAGGACTAAAAGAGTATTTAGAAAAGTATCCGTCAAGCAATAAGAAATATTATAATGTTGGGTGCAATCTCAAAGAACTTGGATTGCATAACATTGGAAATCCATTACCACCACAAAAGAAACAGGCATTTATTCTGCCGGAAGGAAAGCGCGATCCGCATCATATTATGCATAGAATGCTGGAACGTCAGATTACGGATGATGATATTCGTAGTTATATGAATAATGCACGATGCATGTTTTCACAATGGGGCGGAAAACGTCAGGTATTTTATAGTTCTTCGGGTGTATGCGTGATTACGAAAAACGGTGATGATTGGATTTATAAAACTGCTTGGAATAAGATAGATTTTGATGAGAGTACAGATATAATTTTGGAGGTGATACGAAAAAATGGCTTATGATTTGGACTATGAAGCGGATCATTATTGTCCGGCATATAAAAAAGTAATATGCGCAGATTTATGTTATGACTCAATGATGTGTCTGAACCGTTTTTTTAAAGTATCATCAACAAAAGAACTAGAGGAGATTAAGGATATTGAAGCAGCAAGGGTGATTTGCTCAAAATGTCCTTACAGTCAGGGATAATACCACCAGTCAGCAGGCCGGTGGTATTTTTGTACTCATTTTTAGGAAAGAGAGGATAAGATGATGAAAAAGAAAATTTTAGCATTTGGAGTGGCGTTATCTGTGATGCTTGGAATGGCGGGGTGCTCAACAGCACACACAGTAAACCACAACTTATCAAAAGATGCGAATGAATTTAATATTTATCGCAGAATTACAGTTACTAATGCAAGAACGGATACTGTTATGCTTCAGGCCGAAGGTTATATGGCGCTTGGCAACAATAGTTCAAATGAGCTGGTAGTTACCATTAAAACAGGTGATGATCAGTATTATAAGGATTACATTTACCTGAATGACTGGATCTGTTATGTAATGGAGCAGACAGAGCCGAAAGGAACAGACAAGTATCATTATGAGTTGGTATTTTATCCTGAAAGGTTAATTCCGGATATTGAAATTAAATAAATCTATAAATTGCGACGTCGCAAATGAAAGAAGGTGATCCTATGGGGCTTATATCGTGGATCAGGCGGAGGCTTTTCAGAAAGAAGGAGTGCTGTCACCACTACCGCAAGCATTGGAGTCGGGCTTCCGGTCCTTATGGCGGTTATGTGCGGAGATGTACCAAATGCGGAAAAATAGAAAGGAAAGAGTAAATGCTTGCTTATTATGGTTATACGATAAGTCCTAACCAGCTTGAAACTGGAGAGGGCTTTTTAATTTGCAAGAACGTGCCAATTGCCCGAACCGGAACACAGGAATATCTGGGGCGGGAAATGGGGCTGTCCGGGGCAGATGCGGACAGGATCATTGCGGTAAGCCGTTCACCAGATGATGTGTTTTCAGAGGCGGCTCTTGCATCATTTGAAGGAAAGCCGGTCACTAATGATCATCCACCGGGACTGATCGGGCCGGATGATGTAAAGAACTATGAAATGGGACACGCCCAGAATATCCGCAAGGGATCTGGTGAATGGTCTGATTATATGATTGCAGACCTTCATATTCATGACAGGGATCTGATCAATGCGATCCAGAATGGAAAGCGAGAGATCAGCTGCGGGTATGAATGCGATTATGTCCGGAATGAAGATGGCACATACAGCCAGAAAAAGATCAGAGGGAATCACGTAGCAGTCGTAGAACGGGGAAGAGCCGGGAAGCGGGCTGCTATTTTAGATTCAGATAAAAAAGAAGAGGCGAAAAAGCCGGAAAGGAAAGTAATGAAAAAAGGATTTTTATTTAAGATCTTCGGTCAGGCAGTGAAAGACAAGAGTGCCGAAGAGATCGAGCAGCTGGCTATGGATGCTGCAGCTGCGCTGGATGAGGGAATTCACGAACCAGAAGGCGGCACCAAACAGCCAGAAGCCGGTCAGCAGAGCGCCGAAGAGGCAAAGCCAGTGCTTGATGCAGCCTTTTATGTAGCCCTGGATCAGAAGGTCGATAAGATTTTAAAGGCTCTGGATGAAAAGACTACAACAGAGAAAAACGAAGAAAAGGATCCTATGGATGAAGCTATTAAGGCTTTAGAAGGGACCAAGGACGAAGATCTGGAAAAGAATGAAAAACAGGAAGAGGCCAAGGTAGTTCCGGCAGAGGAAATGGATGATACATCATCTGAAGGTATGGATAAGGCAGTTGCTGCAAGCATCTTAAAGGCAATGCGTCCAACTGTTGCGGCTATCCAGGATGCAGCTCAGAGAAAGGCTGTTTCTGATGCCTTGATCAAGGCAGTGACTGCAAAAGATACTGCCAATGACATTGATGCGATCTTAAAAGCTTCCAGAGCAAATGCTAAGAAAGCAGCAGATGTCAACCCAGTAATGACCGTTGAGCAGTGCCAGGCTGCTTATGATGCCAGAAACCCTCACAAGAGAAAGGAGAACCAGTAATGAAAGGACAGGTAATTGGTAAGACAATGCCTCATGGATATGCAGGTAGCTATTCCAGACAGGCAGATATGATTGTGGATACACATCCATGTGAAGCAGGGATCGCTTTTGGCGCTCCGGTAGTTTTAGGAACAGCTGGTGCAGTAAAAGCATGGGAAGCTGCTTCTACTGCAGCAAAGTTTGTTGGTGTGGCAGTCCGTGAAGTAAAATCAGCATTTGATTATATGAACCAGAACGTAGGAAGTTATCGGACAGGAGATGCAGTCCCAGTCCTGAAGCGTGGCTGCGTTAATGTAATCTGCCAGAATGGTACACCGGTTGCGGGCGGAAAGGTTTATGTAAGAACTGTTAAGAATGAATCCTATCCGAATGCTGCAGTTGGTGGTTTTGAAGCAGCAGAGGACACCGGAAAGAATGTGGAATTAACTAACGCACAGTGGAAGGGCAGCGCAGATGCCAATGGAGTGGCAGAAATGCGTATCCTGACCATTTTAAATGCATAGGAGGGATAAATATATGTCTTATAAGAATATGGGAACATTTGATTTAGGAAGATCTGTAAGTGGATCTGCTGGGGCAGGAAAAGCAGCAACATATGCTATGGATGCAGCCGGTATTGCTTCCGGCCAGGCATTTTTAACATCTGAACTTGAAAAGCGTGATACCATGATCCGTACTCCCCTTACAAGCTTTACTTATGCCAGAGATCTCCCAATCCGTGTAGGCGGTGGTTGGGATGAATTTGTATCTGCTATGCAGGTGGGTTACGGAGTTACCGGTGGTTCTGGTGACGGATTGATGCATTCCGGCGGCGCTAATGGCATCCCTATGGTCCAGGCAGATTTTTCCAAAGGTCTGTATAAAGCCCACATGGTAGCTGCAGGGACCCGTGTTATGTGGATCGACATGCAGAGAGGAAACATGACTGGCCGTAATATGGACAGCCTACTCCGTGACGGTCTGCGTATGGCTTATGATAGGCATCTGGATGAAAATGCTTATGTTGGCTTTTCAAGATATGGCACTACCGGTCTTGTTAATAATCCAGATGTGACGATTACCAATGCAGC
Organism: uncultured Clostridium sp.; assembly: GCA_900543885.1. GTDB lineage: Bacteria > Bacillota > Clostridia > Lachnospirales > Lachnospiraceae > Enterocloster. The sequence continues at coordinate 13,980 of UQTA01000023.1, read as the reverse complement.
TTCTAACGGCGCTACAGTGGCCAGTACTAAATTTAAGGATAAGACACCAGATCAGATCTTAAAGGATATCAATGATGCTATCCTTATTGCATGGTCTCAGGCTGAAAATGATCTGGATGCAATTCCAAACCATATCATCATGCCGTATGAACAGTATAATTACCTGGCTACTACCAAAGTAACAGAGCTTGCAGAAAAGACGATCCTGACCTTCCTTCTGGAAAACAATGTTGCCAGGCATAATGGATCAGACTTGGTAATCGCTGCAACCAAATGGTGCAAAGGTGCCGGTGATTCCAGTGCAGACCGTATGGTAGTTTACTGCAATAAGGAACGTTATGTTGCTGTGGATGAGCTTGCCCCTCTTACAAGAGCCATGACAAGTTCCAATACACAGGATTTTTGCTATGATACTGCATATGCAGGAAACCTGTCTGAAGTAGAAGTATTTTATGATCAGACCATGATCTATGTGGACGGTATTTAAGGAGGAAGAGCATGTTTATTGTATCAAAGAGAAACTACATGGTAAGGCGGGCAGATGATTCTGCCTACCTGATCCCTAAAGATTTTATCGGGGAGATCCCACAGGACGTGGCAGAGAGTGATCTGGTCCAGAGAGCGATTAAGGGCGGAACTATTGCTGTACCGGAAGGCAAGAAGGACAAAGAGCTTATTGAGGCGGACGAAACTGCAGAAGAGTTGGCTGTGGAAAATGATATCCGTCCGGATGCGGAGAAACCTGCAAAGCGTACCAGAAAAGAGTGATGAGCATGTGGCCTTATGGCAGTACAAATCCAATGGCAGGAAAATTCCAGGCAGCAAAAGCACTTGCAGCCAATGTTCCTCAGACGGGTGAACGGGGATCTTATACGGAAGCAATGTTTCAGGAAGATTTTCCGCAGTTTACCAGGAAAGTAACTACAGAAGAAGGGGAAGAACTAGAGGTTCAGAACCTTCTTCCGGATGGAATTTTAAATATGTTCCTGGATCAGGTAAATGACAGCGTACTTCCTTCCCGATGGGGAAGTATGTGGCGATATGCCGCCGGGCTTTACCTGGCCCATTTTGCAGCTATGTATTTAAAAACATATTCCCAGGGATCTTCCGGTCCATCCCAGGCAGCTGCCAAAGCGCAGCCTGCAGGTGTTATCAAGTCGGCCACAATGGGTGATACAACGGTCAGCTATGATAATTCGGCGGTAACGATTGGAACGGAAAAGTGGGGCAGCTGGAACGCAACACAGTATGGACAGCAGCTTGCCACACTGGCCCGTCAGGTTGGAATGGGAGGTATGTATGTTATTTGATAATCCATTATTTGCTGACTGGTATACAGATACAATGGACGTGTACCGTGTTATTGCAGTAAAAGACGGAAGCATTACAAGACAAGAACGAAAGAAAGTTGGTTCTGAAATTCCATGCCGTGTATACCATACCGGAACAGGAATCCCGAATATGACAGATAACGCTGCCAGGACACGCGGGGAAGATAAGCTTTCCTGTGACCTGGAAGTGGATATACAGGCGGGAGATGAACTGCAGGTGATCCGGGGTGGAAATATCGGCAGAAATGATCGTTCAGAGCGTTATTTCGCCGGTCCTCCCCAGTCATATTATGATCCGGTTGGCGGAGCGCTTACCGGCCTGGAACATAAAGAAGTAACACTTCTTAGGGATAACATCATTGATTTAAAGGAGTGATGCCGGCATGTCAAGCTTTGGAAGTCAGATACGAAAGCGTTTGGATGAGTTAAGGCGGGCCGGTCAGGATATGCCTAAGATCCTGGCAGAGGTAGCGGAAGGTGCCACGATTGAGGCAGTACGTATCGCAACTGAGAAGACACCGCCTAATGATGGTACTTTGGCGGGTACTAATATACGCAGCGGTCAAATGGCGCAGCACTGGGGAACAGACAGCATAACGAAGCCGGTTGTAATGGGTGAAAGTGTAAAGACAGAGCTTAATAATAATATGCAGTATGCTTCTTATGTAAATGACGGACACAGGGTGGATAAACACTTTGTTCCTGGACTTATCATCAATGGTAATCTCCTGGAACGCAGTCCGGATGGGTCTGGTGGCTTAGTTGTAGGTACAAAGACATCTTACGTGAAAGGCAAGTACATGAAAGAAGCTGCAATCAAAAAGTACAGATCAGTGGTCAGAACAGAACTGGATAAACGGGTAAAGGAGGCATTTAGATGATCTTTTCATTACAGAATGTGATAAACAGTCTGGCAGCATTGCTCACGAAGCAATACTCGGATTATCCTGTTTATGACAGCCCAAACCAGCAGGGGACGAAATTTCCTTGCTTTTTTATTTTCTTTATGCCTTCGACTACAGAAGAGCATGCAGGAAACCGCTACTACCGTGATCTGGGAGTGGATATCGTATTTGTGCAGCAGAGGAACCTTGTAAATGGGAACCAGAAGATCCAGGAGATTGCAGAGTTCTTAGATCTGACCCTGGATACATTCTGGTATGCAGATAATAGTGATCTTCGCACACTTCTTCCTACCAGTGAACGGCAGTGGAACATTGAAGATGAAGAGCTGCATTACCAGTTTCATATACGTCAGAGAGTGGCGCTGCAGGCGAAAGAAAATCTCATGTCTGATATGGAGGAAAATGACATTGGAATCAAAGAAGACAGGTAAAATGTCTGAGAAGAAGTATAGTACAGAGAAGCTTTTAAAAAGCAGGCATTTGTCAGGATACCAGCCTGATTTTGCAAAGGTGATCCTGACAGAGTCGGAATACACTATTTCCGGAGCAATCAAAGCTTTGGAAAAAGCATTGAAAGGAGGCAGATGATATGGCAGGTGGAACATGGACAGGCCAGAATAAAGTCCAGCCAGGTGTTTATATCAATACAAAGTCGAAAGGGAACCTTGCGGCACAGATTGGAGAGAAAGGGACCGTTGCAATTGCAGAAGCCCTTTCATGGGGACCTGGCGGCGAAATGCAGACAATCATTCCCGGAGAGGAGTTAATGCCTTATATCGGTTATGATGTAATGCATGAAAAGGCATTATTCCTTCAGGAGATGATGAAGGGAAGCAATACAACACCGGGGCCGATCAAGATCCTGTTATACAGGCTCAAGGGAACAGGCGGTGCAAAAGCTGCAGCAACTGTGGGGACGGTGACAGCAACAGCTCTTTATGAAGGAGTGCGTGGAAATGATATCACGGTTGTTATCCAGGAAGAGCCGGATATGGAAGGAACCTATACCGTTTCTACGGTAGTGGACGGAAAAGTCAGAGATGAACAGGTGGTATCGAAGGCATCGGAACTGTCAGCTAATAACTGGGTAACATTCTCCAGCAGTGCAGAGGACATTACTGAAACGGCAGGAACAGCGCTTACAGGTGGAAAAGATCCAACGATCACAAATGCAGATCATGCGGAATTTCTTTCCCAGCTGGAAAAGTATGATTTTGATATCGTGGTTTATGACGGTACGGAGCAGACCATTGTACAGGCCTATGCCTCTTTTGTGAAACGTATTTCCGAAAAGGTAGGTCATAAATGCCAGGCAGTTATGGCAGGAGCGGAAAGCTGCGACAGTGAATGGGTCATTTCCTGCGGGAATGGAGTAAAGCTGTCTGACGGGACTGTTCTCAGCCCACAGCAGGCAACCTGGTGGTTAGGCGGTGCAGAAGCAGGTGCCTCTTATAACCAGTCTCTTACTTATTCCAGGTATCTGGGGGCAGTCAGTGCAGCACCAAAGCTTTCCGATGCGGAGATCGAGACAGCTATTAAAGCAGGCAAGATCGTGTTCATTGACTCTTTTGATACCGTTAAGATATGCACAGATATCAACACTTTTACCAGCATTACTGTGGATAAGCAGAAATACTTTTCCAAGAATCGTGTGATGCGTGTTTTAAACCAGTTCTGCAATGACGTGTATAAGCAGTTTTCTCTGTATTACATTGGAAAAATCAATAACAACGAGGACGGCAGAAATCTGTTGAAAGGCTGGATCGTTGGCTATCTGAATGAGATGCAGGCCAATGGCGGCATTCAGAATTTTGAAGCGGATGATATCCAGGTATCTGCAGGAACGGATGTTGATGCAGTCGTTGTAAATGCAGCAATCCAGCCGGTTGACAGTGTAGAAAAGATCTATATGACTGTAACGGTATCTGCCGATACAAGCGCTGAATAAGGAGGTGTAAAGCGTGAAAAATGAAGGTTATTTATTAGCCCAGGATTCTCTTCGTGGTACAGCCGGAACAGCGTTTATGGAGGTAGATGGGGAAAATGTCCTGCTGTTTGGTTTAAAGAAGTTTGAGTCAGATGCAGAGATTGAGACAGGTGAATTTAAAGTCTGCGGCGCTCTTGTAACACAGAATAAACCAAAGGGAGTGAAGTACTCGGGAACAGCAACGGTTTATTATGGTACTCCGGCATTTTTAAAGATTTTGACGGAGTATAAGAAGACTGGCCGTTTTCCAACGATCAAGTTTCAGATCACCAATGATGATCCGTCTTCTTCCATGGGAGCGCAGACCATAGGGGTTTATAATGTGCTTCTTACAAAGATACCGATCATCCGCCTGGATGACTCAGCAGAGAGTTTACAGGAAGATATTTCATTTACATTTAATGACTTTGAAGTACTGAAATGGTTTAACGATCAGCCTTCTCAGTTAGGCAAATAACAGGAGGACAGAAAGAATGGGAAAATTAGGAGCTTATTTAAGGCCGGCGCCGGCAGGAAAGACCAAGACCGTGTATCTGGAAAATTTTAAGGATGAGGAAGGAAAGCCACTGCCTTTTGTGGTAAAGTCCATTTCTCCTAAGGAGAATGAGATCCTGGTGCGCAGATACTCAGATGAAAAAGGCAATCTTGATGCTATAACCTATGGAAACCAGCTGATCGCGATGTGTCTGGTAGAACCAAACCTGAAAGATACAGAGTTATGTACTTTTTATGGTGTAATGGATCCGGCAGATGTTCCAAGCATTATGTTTTCAGTTGGTGAAAAACAGATCATTCAGGATGCAATCTCAGAGATCAACGATATTAAAGCGGCCCAGAATGTCTTAAAGATGGCAAAAAACTCTTAGAGGGAGGAGACTGGGAGACAGAGGCGTCTTATTTTGCTTTTGTCTCTCTTGGAATCTTCCCGGAAGATTTTGAAAAACGGTCTCAAAGAGAAAAGCTTTTAATGGCAGCCATGATGGAACGGCTTTCTAAAGAAGTCAAAGATAAGTAAGGAGGCGGGTAAGTGGGACAGATACAGGAAAATCTTATTTTAACAGACAGTTTTACTGCTGCGTTTACCCGTTTCCTTAATTTGGGAGAGTCGGCAGTAAGGGAAACTTCAAAGGTAAGCAGTACCATCGAAATGATGGGAAAATCTTCCAATTACATCGCTGCAACTGGATTTAATGCCTTAGAGCAGAAACTCCAGGATATAAACGGTCAGATCAAGGCACAGGGAGAAGCTTTACAGGCAATTGGCAAAGCTTCTAATTATGTAAATGTGTCTGGTTTTGATCAGATGACCAAGGCAATCAAAGAGAGCAATGCCGCATTGGTTGAAACTATTAAAAACCAGGAACAGCTGGGAAGAAAAACGCAGGAGACAGACGGACATGCCAATAATCTTTTAAAGACAATGAGGAATATTGCGGCAACAGCCGGAGTAACTTCTCTTGTAAAAGGCTTTCTTGGATTATCAGACAGTCAGGCCCAGATCAATGCCAGGTTAAACCTGATGAAGGATGAAACACATTCCGTGGCACAGCTAAATGACCTGATCTATCAGTCCGCACTGCGTTCCAGAGCTGCGTATTCTGATACTGCAGATGCAGTGGGTAAAATGGGCTTAAATGCCAAGAATGCGTTTTCTTCCAATGAAGAACTGATCGCATTTACAGAACAGGTCAATAAACAGTTTAAAATCGGCGGTGCATCAGCCCAGGAGCAGAGCAATGCCATGATCCAGCTTACCCAGGCAATGGCAGCTGGTGTTCTTCGTTGTCAGGCTTTAAACTCTATCCTTGCAGCGGCTCCGGGAATTGCCAGAACCATTGAAGAAAGCATGGGTTGGGCTTCCGGATCAATCAAGCAGTATGCAGAAGACGGAAAAGTTACAGCCCAGGTAGTAAAAAATTCACTCTTAAATATGGCAGATGAAACGAATGAAAAATTTGCAAGCATGCCTATGACCTTATCCGATGCAATGACGCAAGGGAAAAATATTGTGCAGCATAGTGCCAAAGAAATGGCCCAGGCCTGGAATGATTTTATCCAGACGGATAAAGGTCAGGAGATATTAGGAGAGACCATTTCTTTATTTGCTGCTTTGACCCAGGTCGGAACAGATGCGCTTGCGGCAATTGGTCAGGGTGCTTTATTCGTAGCTGATAATATGGATATGATCATTCCGATGCTGACAGCTGTTGGGGCTGTTTTTTTATTTGTAAAAGCCCAGGCAATACAAACGGCGCTTGCAAGTGCAGCAGCCGCAGGAACACATGCTGCAGCGTGGGCGGCGGCCAATTGGCCGGTTCTTTTAATGGCAGCATTATTTGCTGGAGCATTGATTGCAGCACAGCAGTTCGGTGTCGGTATGCAGGAAGTTGGTGGATGGGTCGGTCAGGTGTTCGGCATGATCTATGCAGTTGGATATAATGTATTTGCTACGCTGTGGAATGCGATCGCATCCTTTGCCGAGTTTTTTGCAAATGTGTTTAATGATCCTGTAGCGGCTATAGCCCATCTGTTTTCAGATGCTCTGGATGCAATACTCAGCATGGTTGAGACCGTTGCTGGTGCCATTGATGCATTGACCGGATCTCATCTGCAGGGAGCAGTCAGCGGTTTCCGTGGAAAAATGTCAAGCTGGGTAGATAGTACCTTCGGAGAGAATGCAATCCAGATCAAGCGTATGGCGAATCTGGATATAGGAACTACCGCCGCAGAGTGGGGAAACTACGGAGCTAATCTGGGGGCAAAACTGGATAACCTGAGTTTAAATATCGGAGATCTGGCAGGCAGTTTTGGAGATCTTCAGTTAGGTGATGGTATAGGCAAAGGAGATATTGCCAATGTTGGCAAAGTAGGAAAGGTCGGTAAAGTTGATGATATTAAACTGTCAGATGAAGATCTTAAGATATACCGGGATCTGGCAGAACGTCGTTACATGAACCGGATCGAACTGAAAACACTGGCACCACAGATCAATGTAACAGTACCAGAATCCGCAGGCGGAAACCTTACTGCCGGGGATGTCACAGATTACATCCAGAAGATGCTTATTGAGGAAATAAACTCTCAGACACCGGTACCACATGGTTAATGGAAGGAGGTATATTTAATGGCAGGACTTAAAAGTAAATATTCGGTCTATGTGGTATTTGCTGGAAAGAAAGTTAAGATGCCGGTCAATCCGGAAGAAGTGAATATTAAATATCCCACTGATCATAAAACCTATAACGTTATTGGAGTAGGAGAAATCGTAGTTCCCAGGAAGCCTTCTTTAAAAGAGCTTTCCTGGGAATCCTTTTTTCCTGGAAATCGGAAGGCTCCATATGTGAACAGTGGAGCTAAGAATGTGTCTTTTTATGTTAAGAAATTTGAAAAAGCATTGAAAAGTAAAAAAATCTGCCGGGTGATCATATCTCGGTCAGGAATGCAGAACACAAATGTGCGGTGCATTATTTCCAACTTTGAGCTTATTGATAAGGGCGGAGAACCTGGAGACCAATATTATAAGGTTGACTTTAAAGAATATCGTTCTTATGATCCGGAGATCGTGTCGATCACTACAGTACCATCGGAAGACACTGGTCAAACAGAAAGTGGACAGACAACTGCTGAAACAGGAACAGACACCACCAGACCAGTGGATACGCCGGTACTTAGAGTAGGCGCTTCTGTAACGGTAAATGGAGAATACTGCTATGACAGCAACGGCGGAAAGCCCCATGGTTCGGCCAATAACCTGAATACGACTGTTACAAGGATCGTATCAGGAAAAGCTTATCCGGTGCATGTGGGAACATATGGCTGGGTACAGGAAAGCCAGCTGCAGATCACGGGGTAAAAGAAGATGGAAAGATCATTATTAGTACAGATGAAAGGAAAAGCCCCGGACGGATCTGATCAGATAACAGTAATGGACTATATCAATGCAACCCGTGAAATTGAATGGGTGACTAACCGTATGGATGCACCGGGGAAGCTTAAATTCTCCTGTGTGGAAATAGGAAGTAGCACAATACCGGAAGGAAGTTCCGTGGAATATACGATCAACGGAGAGAAACTGTTTAAGGGATATGTATTCACTCTGGAACAGAAAAGGGACGGAGAAAAGACCTATACCATTTATGATCAGCTGCGTTATCTGAAAGCCAAAGCCAGTTATGCATTTACCAACATGAGTCTAGAGCAGATCATTATGCGTATCGCAGGAGATTTTGGACTGAAGGTTGGTACATTAGATCCTACAGGATATGTGTTTCCAAGTCTGTTAAAGGAAAATGAAGAATGTATCGACATTATCTTTGACGCCCTTTCCCAGACTATCATACAGACAGGAAAAATATTCATTTTCTATGATAAAGCAGGTGAACTGACGCTTACAGAGGTAAACAAAATGTTTCTTACAAGTCGGATCGGGGATGGAAGCCTGGCAACTGATTATACCTATAAAAGAGACATTGATTCTGATACTTATAACCGTGTGAAACTGGTACGCAAAAATGAGAAAAGCGGCCGGACGGATGTGTATGTGCATGAAGATACGGAAACGATCAAGCAATGGGGGCTTCTCCAATACTATGATGAGGTGGATAAATCCTTGAATGAGGCTCAGATCGATCAGATGTGTGCGGCATATCTGCAGTATTACAACAGGGTATTACAGACTTTGAAACTGGAAGCAATAGGGCTTGTAGAGCTTCGTGCAGGAATGATCGTTCCAGTACAGCTGGGAGATATTGAAGATCTTGCCAGTATCAGATTGCTGCTTTGTGAAAAGGTAACCCATAAATGGTCTGGGGAAGACCATACCATGCAGTTTGAAGTCAAATCATTTGATCAGTTGGGAGGCATAAATATAGTATGACGGGACTTATAGGCGTGATCCAGACGGTGATAAAAAACTATCTGGATGCAGTTAAACTAACAGATAAAGCGACTGGAACGGTTGTATCAGTATCTCCGCTTACTATAAAGACAGATACATCACTGCCTCCTATATCAGGAGAAGCGTTGATCCTGACGTCCAATGTCTGCGAAAAGACAAAAGCAGTGCGGGGCGGGAGCGGTACAGTGACTGTAACGGAAGGTTTAAAGGTTGGGGATAAAGTGATCATGCTGCGGGTGCAAAAAGGGCAGCAATTTATTGTTTTATCCAAAGTTATGACATAGGAGGCAGCATGGCAACATTACCAGAAGGTGTAGGAATAGCAGTTCCTTTAAAAAAAGCAGAAAAGCCTACAAGAACGTTTCTGATCGACTGGTCTACGAAGCAGATAGCTGGTATGGATGAAGGCCTGGAAGCCATGAGACAGGCAGTGGAGATCTTACTGAATACAGAACGTTTCCGGTGGCAGATCTATTCTTCTGATTTTGGAGTAGAGCTGGAGAATCTGATCGGGGAAGAGTATGACTACGTGGTAAGTGATATGCCACGAAGGATAGAAGAAGCCTTATCCGTAGACAGCAGGATCCTGTCTGTAGATGATTTTGTCTTTGAGCAGAAAGAAGACAGGATCAGCTGCAGCTTTTGTGTAAATACGGTATATGGGGCTTTGAAAGAAGAGGTGAGCGTGTGATCGATTTTAGCAAATATACCAGGGAGGCGATCCAGAAAGAAATGCTGTCCCAGGTAGATACTCATATTGATACCAGGGAAGGAAGCTTGGTACAGACTGCGATCGGACCGGTGGCCTGGTACCTGGAAGGCATATATATGCTTTTGAAAAATCTTCAGGATAATGCATATCCGGCCACGGCTGTTGGAGACTCGTTAGACCAGATCGTTCAGACGCGTGGCCTTACACGAAAAGCTGCTACAGCAGCCGTGAGAAAAGGAACCTTTGATGTTCCGGTGCCGTCAGGTAGTTTATTTAAGACGATCAACGGGGCTGACTCACAGGTTTTTATAGTAGGAGAAAAAATTTCTGAGAGCGAAAAAGCATTGGTGTATGAGATGACCTGCACAGATGCAGGCGTATCAGGAAATAATTATACAGGAGATCTGCTTCCGATTACAGCCGTAAATGGACTTACATCTGCAATCTTAGGTGAGATCATTACAGCAGGGACAGAAGAGGAAACAGATGATGCGCTCAGAAGTCGGTTTTATGAGACTTTTGAAGTAACATCCTTTGGCGGGAATATTTCTTCCTACAGAAATGAAATACTTTCCATTAAAGGTGTTGGCGCTGTACAGGTGTATCCGGCATGGAACGGTGGTGGAACCGTTCTCTGCAGTATTCTGGGGGATAATCTGCGGCCGGTATTGCCTGCAATCGTTCAGAAGGTACAAAAGATCATATGTCCCCTAGAAGATGACGGAGATGAACCAACAGCAGATGGGTATGGCATCGCTCCGATTGGTGCTGCAGTGACGATCACAACAGGAACAGAACTGGTATTAAATATCACCTGTGACATTGATTTTGTGGAAACTATGTTAAATGGCGTAGAGACATACAGAGACCAGATCAGGCAGAAGATACAAGAATACCTGGATACGATCTGTAAAAGCTGGGGAGATGCCCTGAAAGCGCATCAGATAACATATGCGGTTACTGTTTATGTGTCGAGGATCATTTATTCTATTTTGACAATCCAGGATGTGGTCAATGTATCTAATGTAAAAATTAATGGTGCAGCTGGTGATCTGCAGTTGACAGAAAGTGCAGCGCTGCAACAGGTACCAGTCCTGGGAACGGTGGTGATCAACGGTGAGTAATGTAGAGAATGAGTTAAAAGAGCAACTGCCCTTTTATTTTCGCCCCATAGTTGAATATGGAGAGATTTTAAAAGTTCAGGGACATGTTTTGGATCAGCTTGAAGATAATATGGCAAAAGTAAGTGCAAACAATTATATCTCAAGCTGCGATGAAGCGACCATAGCATATTATGAAAGACTGTTGGGAATTGTCTATCGTTTTGGAGACGCATTGGACTACCGCAGGACCCGCGTACTGCAAAAATACAATACCATTGTTCCGTTTTCTATTGGATTTTTACGGGACAAGCTTACGGAGCTGTATGGTAAAGACGGTTATGAAATGGAAGTTGATTCTGCTGCCTGCAAGTTAAAAATCAAAGTCACATCGGATCGGTATGGAGCCATTGATCTTTTATACGACCTGTTATGGGATGTAGTTCCGGCACACATTCAGATATTAGCAAATCAGCAGACCACAAACCGCGTACCAAATAGATTGTATGCAGTGGGTAACGTTTCAAGAGTATTCGTACAAACGATTTACAGGAATACAGTATATGACATTGCCGGAACTGCTAATGCGGCAGGAGCTGTTGCAGAAATCAGTATACAGACAATTTCGAATGAATAGGAGTGAAAAACATGGGAGTATATAAAGCAGCCGTTGTTACAGAAAGCGGGCAGAATCTTATTGCACAGGCTTTTACAAGCGAAAAGAAGCTTATTTTTACAAGTGCAAAAACATCCAGTTATTCTTATCCAGCAGGGACAAATATCTCAGCATTAACAGGTTTGCAGGATGTGGTGCAGAGCGTGATCCCTTCCGGAACAAAAACAATCGGTGGAAATGTAGCACAAGTAACCGTTCGTTTTGATAATGACAGCATTGATCAGGCATATCTGATCCAGACTATTGGACTGTATGCAAAGATTGAGGACGGAGAAGAAACTTTGTTTTCTGTTACTCAGGCAACGGTACCGGATGAGATGCCGGTCCATAGTGAGGTATCACCGTCAGCCTACATATACAATATCCAGTCCACGGTACAGAATGCATCACAGATCACGATTACTGTAAACCCTACAGGCGCAGCTTCTGTGCAGGATTTTTTGGATATACAGAATCCGACATTTGATGATTCAGGAACCTCAGAAGAAATCAGCAGCTTTCCAGAGTTTCTTGATACAGTGAAAAGCAAAATGAATTTTTTCCAGTTTTTCCGGAATTTAAAGTCCGGCTTGCAGTTTGTCCTGCACGCCGGATCCATCGTCAACAACTGCGTGACGGATAACGCAAGCTTACCGTTATCGGCGGCGCAGGGGAAAGTGTTGATGGATTACTACACTAAATTGTATAGTGATCTGGCAGGACTTCGATTTTATATTACAGACGTCACGGGCGAAATCGATGAAAACAGCACGATTGTGTTAAGAGAATTACCTGAAAACGATATTATCATTTCAGCATGGGCACCAGATGTCCACAATTACATCATTCTAATACCATTTAAAACATTTGAAAGTTATAGTTGGACTATTTCGGCTAGATGGCTCGATATGACTAAATTGCCTGTTCAAACCATAAATGTGAGACTGTTAATTGCGTCTAAATGATTCGTTTAATCACTATACGGCTATTCCTGAAAATTTAAACCACTTTTTTTCTGCTGGTTTATATTTATAAATAGCTGGTTCCACATCTGGAATATAAAGTATAAACGGACTTCCTACATCAGAAAATACTATGGCTATGCCGTTATTGTCAGTTGGCGTATTTATTGGAGTGCCTTTAACAGAATAGATACCACTTTTAGTCAATGTAATTACGTCTGTACCACCGACAACTTTATACGGAAACATATCACTATACAATTTAGTCCAATAGACGCACAATGCCCTTTTCTTCTACAATTAAGCAGAAGGAGGGCATTTTATGTTGGAAAAAATACTGGAAAATGTGATTAATGAGATGACGCCATATCTAAGCTCAGAGCAACTGGAACATCTTGGAAATGTCCTGTATCTGAATTTCCACGGGAAAGAGATCCAGGAAGAAAAGACTGAGCTAATGGATACTGGAGTAGATGGGGATGAGGCAAAGATACGGATGTTTGTAGCAAGTAAGATTGCCATGAACCGGAAACGAAAGACGCTGCAGCATTATATCAAGGAAGTTCGGAATGTGCTGAAATTTCTCGGAAAAAGCATTGACTCTGTAACTGGAATGGATCTGCGGATGTATTACGGTTACATGCGAGAAAAAAGAGGAATCAAAGCAGTAACAATGCAGACACGCTTACATTATTTATCCAGTTTTTGGGATTTTTTGGTAACGGAAGAATTGGTACGGAGCAATCCAGTTCGAAAAGTTGGAACTTTGAAGCTTGAAAAAGAAATTAAAAAGCCGTTTTCAACCGAAGAGATGGAACGACTCAGGGATTCGTGTTTAAGAGTCCGTGACCGCGCTATGATTGAATTTCTATACTCCACAGGAGTTCGTGTTTCAGAAATGACCGCGTTGAACGTAAAGGACATTGAAATGGGAAAACAGGAGTTGATTGTGTACGGAAAAGGAAGTAAAGAAAGGAGAACGTATTTAACGGATACTGCAAAATTTTATGCTAAAAATTTTGATTATCCCGAAAAACCCTTGAAATACAAGCACATTCGCAGGATTTCAGATTGATTTTACTACCAATTTACTACTTTTAACGGATTGCGCCTTGATATGCCGGAACATCTTGCGAGCATGAAACAACCCAATACAAACGCGACGCACTGGCGGCGCGGCACGTCGGCAATCACACAATTTCATATAGCACCGCACTGGCGGCGTTACCTTATCCCAACCGGGAAACAAGGAACGCCGCTATTTTTTTACCCTCATGTTACGCAGTAGGGGCAAAAAGAGTCTTGCTACACAAGGCTTTGCGGGTACGGTTTTCACAGGGTAAGGGATTGATACCTAAACCCTTAAAATCGCTGTTCTACCGCGTAACAAATATGCAGCAAAGGAGTTGATGAAGCTATGGCAGTTTTCCG
>UQTA01000022.1 GCA_900543885.1 uncultured Clostridium sp. | reverse complement strand
CCTCCTGATGAGTCATTAGCTTCTTGAATTGATTTACTAACTCTATAATACCTCAAAAAGTTGCCTGCCTTTGACAGCTTATTTGAGTGCGCCCATTTATGGCTGTCCTCTACTTTCTTTCACACTATGCCGCTCCTTTAATGTACTCCAACATGCAAATCTGAATCTTTATTATACGTTACAGGAGCGGATATAGCAATAGACAGATTTTGGATTTTTGTCAGTTTTTCTTACATTCTGGCTGGCCGTTTTTAGACAAGGCTTGTGTATCCCATCAGACACTTATCCACCTGGCTGGCTACTTCTCTTCCCTCACGGATCGCCAATACTACCAGTGACTGGCCTCTGTGCATGTCTCCGGCTACAAATACTTTATCTACATTGGTCTTGTAGCTTCCTGCTTCTGTGGCCACATTGGTTCGGGCATTGCGCTCTACCCCAAATGCATCTGCCACATAATCCTGGCATCCTAAGAAACCGGCTGCGATCAGGACCAGGTCAGCAGGCACTTCTTTTTCACTGCCTTCTACAGGCACCATCATGGTACGGCCTGTTTCCGGGTTTTTCTGCGGAGTCAGACTGACTAAAATAACCTTGCAAAGCTTTCCTTCCCCATCTTTTACAAACTCTTTTACTGTAGTCTGATAAATACGAGGGTCGCAGCCAAACAGGCTGATAGCCTCTTCCTGGCCATAGTCTGTCTTTAAGATACGCGGCCACTCCGGCCATGTATTATTTTCCGTTCTCTTAACAGGAGGCTTTGGCATCATCTCTAACTGGGTTACAGAAACACAGCCCTGACGAATAGCGGTTCCCACACAGTCATTTCCTGTATCGCCGCCTCCAATAACGATCACATGCTTATCTTTTGCAGAAATATAATTTCCATCCTCTAAGTTAGAATCCAGAAGGCTCTTTGTATTTGCCTTTAAATAATCCACTGCAAAGCAGATACCAGAGGCATCTCTTCCCGGAACATCAATGTTTCTTGGGTTAGAAGCGCCGCATGCAAGGATAATGCTGTCAAAATCACGGAGGATTTTTGCTGCCTTATAATTTCTTCCTACATCTGCATTGACAACAAAGGTTACGCCCTCTTCCTTCATTATATTAACTTTCCGGTCGATCACCCATTTCTCCAGCTTCATATTCGGAATACCATACATCAGAAGACCGCCGATCCGGTCGCTTCGTTCAAATACCGTTACACTGTGTCCTCTCTTATTCAGCTGGTCAGCTGCTGCCAGTCCGGAAGGGCCGGAACCGATCACAGCTACCTTCTTTCCGGTACGTACAGTAGGCGGTTTTACCTTTGCATAACCTTCTTCGTAAGCTTTTTCAATAATGGCATGTTCATTTTCCTTAATGGAAACCGGATCACCATTTAAACCACAGGTGCAGGCAGCTTCACAAGGTGCCGGACACACTCTGGAAGTAAATTCCGGAAAACTGTTTGTTTTCTTCAAACGGTTAAATGCCTGCTGCCAGTTTCCTGTGTATACAAGGTCATTCCACTCCGGGATCAGGTTGTTTAACGGACAGCCGCTGACCATACCGCACATCATCACACCGGACTGGCAGAAGGGGACGCCGCAGTCCATGCAGCGTGCTCCCTGTATCTTCTGTTCTTCTTCACTTAACGGAATATGAAATTCATTCCAGTTTTTAATACGCTCCTTTGGTGGAAGCGCCTTTCCAGTTTCACGTTCATACTCTAAAAATCCTGTAATCTTGCCCATTTTCAGCGCCTCCTTAACCTCTGATGTTTGCGTAAAATGCTTCGATCTGTGCCTGCTCACTGTTTAAGCCCTTCTCTTCCATCTGCACAATGGCATTCATCATACGGCGGTAATCGTGAGGCACGATCTTCTTAAACTTAGGCAGATATTCGCTGAAGTGGTCCAGGATACGCTTACCCTTTTCAGAGTTGGTGTATGCCACATGCTCCTGGATCAGGCCTTTCAGTTCCAGAACATCATATTTATTAGAAACATCTTCAAAGGAAACCAGTTCCTTGTTCAGGCGCTTATAAAAGCTTCTGTCTTCATCTAATACATAGGCAATACCGCCGCTCATACCAGCTGCAAAGTTCTTGCCTGTAGGACCAAGGACGACGACACAGCCTCCGGTCATATATTCACAGCCATGATCGCCTACTCCCTCTACTACTGCTGTAGCACCGGAGTTGCGGACACAGAAACGTTCACCGGCGATTCCGTTGATAAACGCCTTGCCGCTGGTAGCGCCATAAAGCGCAACATTTCCTATTATAATGTTTTCCTCTGCCTTAAACTGCACACCCTGAGGCGGATATACGATCAGCTTGCCGCCGGATAAACCTTTTCCAAAGTAGTCATTGGAATCACCGGTCAGCTCCAGAGTCAGGCCCTTAGGGATAAATGCACCGAAGCTTTGACCACCGCTGCCGTTGCAGCTAATAGTAAAGGTATCTTCCGGCAGACCATCTGGGTACTTTCTTGTGATCTCAGAACCGAAAATAGTACCTAAGGTACGGTTTACATTGCTTACATCTAACTGGATGCTCTTCTTCTGGCCATTATTTAAAGCAGTCTTTAACTTCTTTAATAATATGCTTTCATCAACGGTTTCTTCCAGTTTAAAGTCATAGACCTCTTTTGCATTGTAGCCAGCCAGCTTTACACCCTCATATGGATTGTCCAGAATACGGCTTAAATCTACTTCTTTTGCACGGCTGTATTCAATATTCTCTTTTCTCTTTAACAGATCCGTACGTCCTACCAGTTCATCTACTGTACGCACACCCAGTTTTGCCATATATTCCCGCAGTTCTTCTGCAATGAATTTCATAAAGTTTACAACATACTCCGGTTTGCCCTTGAAACGCTTGCGAAGTTCCGGATTCTGGGTTGCAATACCCATTGGACAGGTATCCAGGTTGCACACACGCATCATAACGCAGCCCATGGTTACAAGAGGAGCTGTTGCAAAGCCAAATTCCTCTGCACCTAACATACAGGCAATGGCAACATCACGTCCAGTCATCAGTTTACCGTCTGTTTCCAGTACCACTCTGTCACGCAGTCCGTTCATGATCAGGGACTGATGAGCCTCTGCAACACCTAATTCCCATGGAAGACCTGCATTGTAAATAGAGTTTCTTGGAGCCGCACCTGTACCGCCATCATAAGAGGAGATCAGGATAACCTGGGCACCTGCTTTTGCAACACCTGCAGCAACGGTACCAACACCAGCCTCAGAAACAAGTTTTACAGAGATCCTTGCTCTTGTATTGGAGTTCTTTAAGTCATAGATCAGCTGAGCAAGGTCCTCAATAGAATAAATATCGTGATGAGGCGGCGGGGAGATCAGGCTGACACCTGTTGTTGAGTGTCTGGTTTTAGCGATCCACGGATATACTTTCTTTCCAGGAAGCTGTCCGCCTTCACCAGGTTTTGCACCCTGAGCCATCTTGATCTGGATCTCCTGGGCACTTACCAGATAGCGGCTGGTAACACCAAAACGGCCGGAAGCTACCTGCTTAATAGCTGAGCAGCGGTTATGGTCAGCGGGACCAGGAACCAGACGATCCAGGCTTTCACCGCCTTCACCGGTATTTGACTTGCCGTGGATCCGGTTCATGGCAATTGCCAGTGTCTCATGTGCTTCCTGAGAAATGGAACCATAGGACATAGCACCTGTCTTAAAACGACGTACAATGGAATCTACACTTTCTACCTGTTCCAGCGGGATACCACCGTCTTCCGGATAATTGAAATCCATCAGATTGCGCAGATGATACGTCTTTCCTTCATTATCAAGGGTATCTGTATACTGCTTGAAAATACTGTAGTCTCCCTTTCTGGTCGCCTCCTGAAGCAGATGGATGGTAAGAGGATTGTACAAATGCTCTTCCTGTCCGGAACGTGACTTATGGCTTCCTACGCTGTCTAAGGTCAGATCTACATCCAGTCCCAAAGGATCGAAAGCCGCAGAATGAAGGATATCCACATCATTTTCAATATCTTTTAATGTAACACCGCCAACACGGCTTACTGTATCCGTGAAATATTTATCAACTACTTCCTTAGAAATACCGATGGCCTCAAAAATCTGGGAACCCTGGTAAGACTGGATGGTGGAAATACCCATCTTGGAAGCGATCTTTACAATACCGTGAAGCACTGCCAGATCATAGTCTTTCACTGCTGCATAATAGTCTTTGTTTAACATACCTGTCTCAATAAGGTAACGAATGGACTCATGAGCCAGATATGGGTTAATGGCACAGGCACCATAGCCTAACAGAGTGGCAAAATGATGAACTTCTCTCGGCTCACCGCTTTCAAGGATCAGCGCCACGCTTGTACGCTTCTTGGTACGTACCAGATACTGCTGAAGAGCAGATACCGCCAGTAAGGACGGGATCGGCACATGATTTTCATCAATATCACGATCAGAAAGGATAATGATATTGGCGCCATCCTTATGAGCACGGTCTACTTCCAGGAACAGACGGTCAATGGCCTTTTCAAGGGAAGTATTCTTATAATAAGTAATAGGGATCACTTCTACTTTAAAGCCAGGTTTCTTCATATTTTTAATCTTTAACAAGTCAGTTTCTGTAAGGATCGGATTTTCCACACGCAGGATCTTACAGTTTTCCGGAGTCTCTTCCAGGATATTTCCTTCTTCACCTACATAAACGGTAGTGGAAGTAACGATCTCCTCACGGATGGAATCGATAGGCGGGTTGGTAACCTGGGCAAACAGCTGTTTGAAATAGTTAAATAAAGGCTGATGTTTCTTGGAAAGCACTGCCAGTGGTGAGTCAACACCCATGGCGGATACTGCTTCTGCTCCGTTTAACGCCATTGGAAGGATCATGGTGCGGTACTGCTCATATGTATAGCCATATGTCTTCTGTAAACGGAGACGTTCTTCTTTTGTCAGAGTAGGCGCAGCCTGGTTTGGCACCTTTAAGTCACTTAATTCTACCAGGTTGGAATCCAGCCATTCACCATAAGGATTCTTTTCTGCATAGCGCAGCTTCAGTTCCTCATCACTGATCATCTTGCCTTCTACTGTATCTACCAGAAGCATTTTTCCAGGACGGAGACGGTCTTTCTTCACAACTTTTGTCTGGTCAATATCAATTGCGCCAACCTCAGAAGAAAGAATCATGTAGCCGTCATCTGTAATATAGTAGCGGGAAGGACGCAGACCATTTCTGTCAAGGACTGCACCTACCATATCACCATCTGTAAACAAAATGGATGCAGGTCCGTCCCATGGCTCCATCATAGTAGCATAGTAGCGATAGAAATCCTTGATCTCGGAATCCATGTATTTATCATGCTCCCATGGTGCCGGAATGGTTACCATAACAGCCAGCGGCAGGTCCATACCGCTCATGACCATAAATTCCAGGGCATTGTCTAACATAGCGGAGTCAGAACCTTCCTGGTTAATAATAGGAAGGACTTTGTGCATATCATATTTAAAGTACTCAGATTCCATGTTCTCTTCACGGGCTACCATCTTATCTACGTTGCCGCGAATGGTATTGATCTCGCCGTTGTGAACGATGAAACGGTATGGATGGGCTCTCATCCAGCTTGGATTTGTGTTAGTACTGAAACGGGAATGTACAATAGCAATGGCAGATTCATAATCCTTATCCTGAAGATCTGCAAAAAACAGGCGCAGCTCACTTACCAGGAACATACCTTTATATACGATGGTTCGGCTGTTTAAAGATACAACATAAGTATCTTCATTACTCTGTTCAAAAACGCGGCGTACCACGTACAATTTCCGGTCAAAATCCAGACCTTTCTTTACATTTGCAGGTTTTGCCACAAAGCCCTGTGCAATATAAGGCATAACGTCTACTGCCTTTTTTCCTAATACATCTGGCGTGGTAGGAACGTCTCTCCATCCAAGGAAAGTCAGACCCTCTTTCTTAACAATGATCTCAAACATCTTCATGGCCTGTTTTCTGGCAAGTTCATCCTGTGGGAAGAAAAACATACCAATACCATACTCTCTCTCGTCACCTAAGGTAATGCCAGCCTGGGAAGCTGCTTTCTTAAAGAAACGGTGAGAGATCTGGAGCATGATGCCAACACCGTCACCGGTCTTTCCTTCTGCATCTTTACCTGCTCTGTGCTCTAAGTTTTCTACAATGTGGAGTGCCTGGTCAACTGTTTTATGTGTCTTGATGCCTTTGATATTGGCAACTGCACCAATACCGCAGTTATCATGCTCAAAACGCGGATCATACAGTCCCGGCAGTTTCTGTTTGGGGTCCATAGTGTTCTTCCTTTCTTTACGTGCCGCAGGAAACAAAGGTCTCCTTTTAAGCTTTCGTCACAGGAAAGAACCATATGGGGGATGTCCTTTCTCAGTTGGGGTAAGACTGCAAGCATCAGCACTTTTTTGTTGAACCGATAATACTACCATTTTTCTCGTTTGTAAATAATTGATTGTTTCATTATTGTCAGATAATTAGATTGTTTTAAGATTTAATGGTTTTTATCAGAATTTTTTAAATTGTTCTCGAACTTTTGTTTTTGTTGTTTGTGCAAATCCAATCATTCCGCACACTTTATTTTCTTATTTTTTCGCTTTGGAATCTTAAGTCAAACAGAGGGGCATGATTATACGTAAAAGAATGTCTCTGATCCACATAAAAAGGGATGCTGTAAAACACAGTTTCTATTTCCTGTGTTTTACAGCATCCCCTGCATATTCTTTTGTAAGACTTACATCTCACCTAAACCGCTTTCAATTGCCTGGCTGATGGTCTTCATAGCTTCTTCTTCATCCTCGCCATCGCAAACCAGAGTGATCTCTGTTCCGCACTTGATACCAGCTGCCATTACGTTTAATACGCTTTTTGCAACGATCTTCTTCTCACCTGATACGATAGTGATGTCACTTTTAAACTTCATAGCTGTCTGGGATAAAACACCTGCTGGTCTTAAATGTAAACCGGATGGATTAACTACTGTTAAATTCTTGCTGATCATAATCATACTCTCCTTATCGCATTTTATACGCCGGTTCCCGACTCCCCGCCGGCCCTGTATTTAAATTTTATTACATCTAAGTATTGATGTCAAGTTAATACGACAGGAATCTCATTCGTCTTCTGACACTTCCGTCTATTGTTCCCGAAGTTCGGATTCTCTCCTGGAAAACACGCAGCCGCAATAATTCTGTCTGTACAGATGATGTTCTGCCGACAGTTCTACAGACCGTTTGTAACCATTCTTTTTCTTAAAATCAGACATAAGATAAGCTACGCCGTACTCTTCTCCCAAACGGATCCCGATCTCATTTAACTTCTGCGCGTTCTTTAACGGACTAATGGAAAGTGTAGTGGTAAAATAATCAAAACCGCCCTTTTTCGCTGTTTCGGCAGCCTGGCGAAGGCGCATTTCATAGCATAAAAAGCAGCGTTCTCCTCCTTCTTTATCCATTTCATGTCCTTTTGCCATTTCATAAAAGGTTTCCGGCACATATTCTCCCTCTAAAAAACTTACAGGATGAACAAAATCCATTTCCCCGATCAGGCGTTTCTGCTCCCTTACACGTGACTGGTATTCCTCTTTTGGAGAGATGTTGGGATTATAATATAATAATGTGATCTTAAAGTATCTGGAAAGATATTCCAGCACATAGCTGCTGCATGGTGCACAGCAGCTGTGAAGGAGAAGGCTTGGCACTTTTCCTTCTTTTGTAAGCTGTTCTATGGTCTTATCCAGTATTCTCTGATAATTTTCTTTCTGCTGCTGTGCTGCCATCTTATGGTCTCCTATCTTAGATTATGTACTCTCGGAATCTTTCATGCACCTGCTTTTGCGGCCGATTTTCCGCCAGCCGCACCCGAATTTTATCAACGTACGCACCGCGTACGCCTCAAAAATTTGGGCACAACTGACAAAAAATCTTCTCGCAAAATCAAGTACAAAAAGATTCCGAGAGTACATAGATTTTGATTTTATGAGAAATTTTTTATCCAGAAAAAAAGGACCGCTCCTTAAAGCCGCCCTTTTATCTTTTTAATTCATCACGTTATTTACAGGAAATCCCTGATGCGTTTGCTTCTTACCGGATTGCGCAGTTTGCGCAGTGCCTTTGCTTCGATCTGACGGATACGCTCTCTGGTTACGTTGAACTCTTTTCCAACCTCTTCCAATGTTCTTGGATGTCCGTCTTCCAGACCAAAACGAAGCACAATAACCTGACGCTCTCTTTCTTTTAAATCTCCCAGAAGTGCATCAATGTGCTCTCTTAACATAACAGACTCTACATTTCCCTCCGGAGTCACTACATTGCTGTCAGCAACGAAATCTCCCAGGTTTGAATCATCTTCCTCACCGATAGGTGTTTCCAGGGAAGCTGGTTCTCTGGCGATCTGCATGATCTCCATAACCTTATCTTCTGTCATATCAAGTGCTTCTGCCAGTTCTGCAACAGAAGGCTCATAGCCCAGTTCCAGTGTCAGCTTACGCTGCATCTTTGACATTTTGTTGATAGTCTCTACCATATGCACCGGTACACGGATCGTTCTTGCCTGGTCAGCTAACGCTCTGGTCACTGACTGACGGATCCACCAGGTTGCATATGTACTTAACTTATAGCCTTTTGTATAATCAAACTTTTCAACGCCTTTGATCAGTCCCAGGTTTCCTTCCTGAACCAGATCCAGAAAGCTCATTCCACGACCTGTATAACGCTTTGCAATGCTGACAACCAAACGCAGGTTTGCCTCGATCAGTCTTTCCTTGGCAGCTTCATCCCCATCTGCCTTGCGCTGCGCAAGCTCCAGTTCTTCGTCTGCTGTAAGAAGAGGTACTGTACCGATTTCTTTTAAATACATACGCACCGGATCTTCTGTTCCGATACCTTCTAAAAGATCTACGGCATCCAGGTCGATATCCTCATCTTCCGCATCCTTCATAAAGCTGTCATCATCCAAGTCAAGATCAAGGCCAACATCATCCAAAGCAGGATCTGCATTTAACATCGCTTCGTCCAGTACGGGAACTACGTCAATATTACGGTTCTCCAGGTAACTGTAAATCTGATCCATCTGCTCTGGTGTCAGGTTATCGCCTACAAAGAAATCATTGATCTCACCTGCATCCACAGTGTTATGCTTGGATTTTGCATGGGCAACCAGCTTTTCCAGCTTTTTTAAAAAATCGTCCTTTTCCAATGATAAACGTCCTTTCGCTTAAAGGTAAACGTGGATACTCCCACAACTTATCATTATATACCAGTTTTTTATTTTTTTCAACATTAATCGACAGATTTTTTAGAGGAAAGTATGATAGGGATCCTTTCTTTCAGGTTCTCGATCATAACCTCTGTTCTGGCGCCGCCATACTCTCCATCTAAGACCCAGTCTACACTGTCCTCAGAGAAGAAACGGATGGAAGAAGCCTTGAATTTATAAACATATTCGTTTGGTGCCTCTACCAGAAACATATAGGAAATAATATTGCTCAGATCAGCCGGTGTCTTTGGCATACGGATCAAAAGCACTTCAAACACACCATCATTTAAGGCAACTGACTGGTTTACCAAGCCTTTAAATCCGCCTACGCTTCTTGTATTGGTCACCATTCCAAATACAAAATCCTCTTCTAAAACATTATCATCCCATTCTACCCGCATATGATAAGGCTTAATGGACGCCAGGCTTTTTACGCTTTCTAACATATAAGCCTGATGTCCTAACAGATTCTTCTTATCCTGGGGCGTCTGATAGGATACTTCTGTAAAAGCTCCAAAAGCCGCAATATAGATAAAGCTTCTGTCCTGACAGAACTGTCCTGCATCTACAGGTACCGGCACACCGGCCACAATAGCCTCTGCTGCCTTTTCCATATTTTTAGGGATTTTCAGGCTGGCGGCAAAATCATTGGTGGATCCTGCCGGGATATAACCTAATACAGGTGTTTTCTTCAGCATAAGCATCCCGGATATTGTTTCATTTAAGGTTCCATCGCCGCCGCTGCAGACGATCACATCTACATTTTTTCCCTGGTGTTCCACTGTTTTCTTTGCATCATTTGCGCACTGGGTCACATGTACCCGGATATCGTACCCGGCTTTTGTAAAAATATCCAGGATCCGAAGCAGGTGCCCTTTGATCTGTTCCTTCCCGGAACGTGGATTAAAAAGAAATAACATTTTTTTCATCCTGCATCCCTCGCTTTCATTGTGTCCATAATCTGTGTATTTTATCCAAGCAGTCTTATATACGCGCCAAAGGCAGATGGAACAGAATATTCTTTCTTCAGTTCTGTCTTATCAACCATAAAAAAATGTGTATTCTCTGAAATATTTCCCGTAAGTTTTTCTGCGCTTTTTCCCATTTTGCAGGAAATTTTCACTCTATAACCCACCATATCCCATTGTACATGAGAAAATATATGTTTTGCCGTTCCTAAAGGTTCCGCTGTAATATGCAGATCCTTTTTCTCTAACAGCCTTTCTTTCCTTTTTGCCAGACTTTCCGGCTCTTCTTGTTCCTGGCAGATCCAGCTTTCCACCAGTTCTTCAGCCGCCTCCTTTGTTAAATGTCCCTCTGCATTCGGAAGTTCATACAAAGAAGCCAAAAGCCCCTTTGGCGGCCGTTTGTGAATGGCTGTTTTTCCGTTCCATTCGATTAAAAGGATCGTTTTTTCTTCTATTTTTTTAGGCTTTGGCGCTGATTTCACCGGAATTTCTTTCCAAAGACCTTTTTTCTTTGTAATACACAGCGATTCCAAAGGACATTCCCTGCATTTCGGCTCCCCGCCGGGAATACATACCAATGCACCAATCTCGATCAATCCCTGATTATAACTGCTGGCTGCGTCTTTGGGCATTACCTGTGCGATCTCCTGCTCCATGGCAGATTTTACAGAAGCCTTTTTAATATCGGAAGTATCTCCCCAAAGTCTTGAAAGTACCCTGAGTACATTTCCGTCTACTGCCGGATTGGGAATTCCATACGCAATGGAAGAAATAGCTCCTGCTGTATAACTGCCGATCCCCGGAAGCTTTAAAAGTTCTTCTTTTTCTGCCGGGATCTGACCGTTAAACTCTTCCATGACCATAACAGCTGCAGCCTTTAAGTTTCTTGCACGGTTATAATAACCTAATCCCTCCCACATTTTCATAAGGTAGTCATCATCAGCCTCTGCCAATGCCTTTACATCAGGAAACGCGTTCATAAAACGCTCAAAATAAGGCTTTACTGCCTCTACTCTGGTCTGCTGAAGCATAATCTCAGAGATCCATACTCTGTACGGCTTCGGATCATCCCGCCATGGAAGACTCCTGGCTCTGGAATGGTACCAGGACAGCAAAGGTTTTTCCACATTTTTTAATCGTTCCAGACGACTAAGCGGTTCTTCCTCCCGTTCTGACACCTGCAGATCCTCATAGAAACGCAGATTCTCAGGATATAATCTGCTTTGTTGGATTCCACTGTCCTGTTTCGTCTTACACATATCCATAAATTCCCCGCACAGATACTTCCCCGGAAAGAACGTGGACAACTTCGCCATTTTCCTTTTCTACTAAAAGGCAGCCTTCTTCATCGATTCCCAAAGCTTTTCCCCGATATTCTCCTTTTGGGTCTAAAACGCAGACTTCCCGGTCCATATTGGCCAGCATTTCATTATATGCAGCCTGCAGTCCTGACATATCACAGGTCTTTTCATAAACTGCACAATATTCTTCAAAGCTTTCAGCCACGGAACGGATGATCTCACTTCTTTTTACAGATCTTCCCAGTTCCAGTTTTAAAGATGTGGCTTTATCCCGGATCTCTTCCGGAAATTCCTTTGCATTTACATTGATTCCAATCCCCACCACCACATAGCGGATGGTATCTTCTTCTGTACTCATCTCCGTTAAAATACCGCAGATCTTTTTTCCATTTACCACAGCGTCATTTGGCCATTTGATCATGGCGTTTAAGCCAGTGGCTTTCTGTACTCCCTTTACCACGGCCATTCCCGCTACCAGCGTCAGCATAGACGCCTGAGCCGGTTCAAAAGAAGGTCTCATAAGAAAACTCATGAAAATATCTGTTCCATGAGGAGAATTCCACACTCTGCCTCTGCGCCCTTTTCCTGCGGTCTGGCAGTCTGCCACTGCAAGATAGCCATGGGACGCTCCTTTTTCCGCTGCATCTCGTGCACGGTTATTGGTGGAATCTGTTTCATAAAAATACTCTACTTCTTTTCCTAGCCATTTTGTGTCAAGAACAGACCGCAGTTCTGCTTCTGTCAGCACATCTGCTTCTTCCACCAGGCGATACCCCTTATTTCGCACCGCTTCTATTACATATCCTTCTTCTTCCAGCTGGCGGATCGCTTTCCATACAGCAGTCCGGGACACACCTAACCGTTCGCATAACTGCTGACCGGACACATAGCCCTCTGCTTTTTTTAATATCTTTAAGATTTCTGCTTTCATTTCCCTGTTTCCTCAATCCAGTGTATCTTACATGTAATCTTAGAACCATAAACTAAGAGCGCTTAACACGCCAATAAGCCCAAGGCCTGCGCACAATATCATCTGAAACGCTCCCATACGGAAACGTTTCTTATCCCTGCCGCAGGTCTTAAGCTCAAAAACTCCGTTTATTCCATTTAACAAAGCTGCCAGTAAAAATACCAGAGGGAAAAGCATTTCATTTCCCTCCGGATCAAAAAACGACAGCACTGCAAAGATCACAATTGCGATTCCCAGGATCAAGTGCGCCACATCCAGAAACACTCCGGCCCGGCGCTCATTTCTTCCTCTCTGGCCCTGCATATCCCAATCTCCTGTTTTCCAGGATGCTTTTTCAGGCTTTTTGTCCCTTTATTGGCTACAGTTCAGCCATGCATCTTTATTTCTGAAACGAGTCGTTTCATTATTTGCTTAAAGTAGCTAACATAACTGCCTTAATGGTATGCATCCTGTTCTCAGCCTCATCAAATACAACTGACTGGCTGGACTCAAATACTTCATCTGTTACTTCCAGTTCTGATACACCGAAACGTTCTCCCATTTCCTTGCCGATCTTGGTCTTTAAATCATGGAAGGATGGCAGGCAGTGAAGGAAAATGGCCTGTGGACCTGCTGCATCCATTACTTCTTTTGTTACCTTGTAAGGGGTCAGGTCTTTAATACGTTCTGTCCATACTTCATCCGGCTCGCCCATGGATACCCATACGTCTGTATCAACAACATCTGCTCCCTTCACAGCTTCTGCCACATCTTCAGTAAGAGTAATGGTAGCGCCGCTGATCGCTGCAAATTCCTGGCATTCTTTTACTAATGCTTCGTCTGGGAAATACTTCTTTGGAGCGCAGGCTACAAAGTGCATACCCATCTTTGCGCAGGCGATCATCAGGGAGTTACCCATATTATAGCGCGCATCACCCATATACACAAGCTTAACTCCCTTAAGGTGTCCTAAATGCTCTCTGATAGTTAAAAGATCTGCCAGCATCTGGGTTGGATGATCTTCATTGGTCAGGCCGTTCCATACAGGTACACCTGCATATTTAGCCAGTTCTTCTACGATTTCCTGACCAAAACCTCTGTACTCGATTCCTTCATACATACGGCCTAATACTCTGGCAGTATCAGCAATGCTCTCCTTTTTTCCGATCTGGGAACCTGAAGGATCCAGATAAGTAGAGCCCATGCCAAGATCATGTGCAGCTACTTCAAAGGCACATCTGGTTCTGGTACTTGTCTTTTCAAAGATAAGAGCTACATTTTTGCCCTTTAAAGTATCTACTAAAATGCCTTTTTTCTTTTTTTCCTTTAACTCTGCTGCAAGGTCAAGCAGGTATGTGATTTCTTCTTCTGTATAATCTTTCAGTGTTAAAAAGTTTCTTCCCTTTAAATTCATAGTTTTTTCCTCTTTTGAAGTTAATATTTATGCAACTTTTATGCATAATATACCACTTGTGTTTTTACCTGTCAAGAAAAATCCTCTTTCTTTTTCTCTGTATGATAAGAAACAGCTCCTGAGGTGTATATATTTTAAAACGACTGATCTTATATTGTCTCGCCAGATGTTCTAACAGGCCTAAATATAATTCCTTATAATCCCAGTCTTCCTTCAGATGCAATGTCTTTGCAAGCTTTGGAAACCATTCTTCTGTATATCTGCGGCAGGAAGCCATCTGGGCTGTAAAAAGCTCATTTTCAGAAAGCTGCGGCCAGATATCTGAAAGCAGTTCCGGTGCCTCTGCCAGAAGCCGGTTAAAATAGTAGATCTCACTTTCAGGGGCGTCCAGATAGTAAACTCTCCCCTCCAGCCCGTAAAGCATCCGTCTGGCATCAAAATAACCAAGGATCATATTTTTCCTTGCCCGCCTTCTGTCAAACTCTAACAGGCCGCCCAGGTCCTGCCTGGGAGCCACATGATATAGCTGTACATCATCTGGCACCTTCAGATGCCGTTCCGTATCAACACCGTATCCGTAAATGCGAAATACCAGGATATCCTTATATCCCTTCTCCATTAAAACATCAATAGGAACATTATTCACCCCGCCGCCATCCATGTAATATTTACCGCCCAGCTTTTCCCGCCGAAATCCAATAAGATAAGCGCTTGCCATCAGCATATCTGCGATCTCACCTTCAGGGACTTCTTTTACATTAACCACCATAGGCTTTCGGTCACTTAAAGAATACGTAACTACATACAACTCTTTTTCAGAGTTTCGTATTTTTTCCTCATCCACTACTTCTTCGATCAGGCTTCGCAAAGGAGCGATATCAAACCCTCTGTCTTTTAATACCTTTTTTGCCGACGGAATCAGTTCTGAAAGTCCTAATGCAGCAATGTCCCTTAAACGGGAAGTCTTTAACTGCTCCACCAGGTCATCATCCACATCCATAACTCTGGAATAACGGATCGTTTCCCATATTTTTTCTGCCTTTTCAAAATCATCCATGGCAATGAGAGCGCCATTTAAAGCTCCTACAGAGGTTCCTGCGATTCCTTTTATACGGATCCCCGCCTCTTTTAAAGCCTTCCAGGCTCCGATCTGGTAGGCACCCTTGGCACCTCCACCTTCTAATACCAAACCATATTCCTTATTAATATCCAGTTTTAATTCCATGGCTGCTTACCTTCTTTCCTGTTTTTGCTGAAAGCTCTTCTTTTTTCAGAAATTTTCCCCAGAAACGAAAAAGGCCTTATAAGCAGAAAAGCTGCTATGGAAGATAAGAGAAAGGCAAGAAGCTGCTCTCGTGCCCCCATACCCAAAACAGCACATATAAAGGCGGTAACTGCTCCAAAAACAAACCACAGAGAAACCAGACATCTGCAAATACATTCTGCACCTAAAAAGAAGAGAAATGCAAGAAACCATCCACAAATACCTGTCATTTTCCTGCACTCCCTTCTTATCTGCCTGTTTTCACAAACAGGATCATTATCTGTTTCTTCTCTGTCTTGCAGCTTCAAACATTAAGACAGAAGATGCCACTGCTGCATTTAAAGACTCCACCTGTCCTGCCATGGGGATCTTAATATAAGTATCTGCAGCTGCTGCCATCTCATCTGTCAGCCCCTTAGCCTCGTTTCCAATAAGAAAACCTGTATCCTTAGTATAATCCTCCTGGTCATAATTATTCATACCTTTTAAATGAGCTGCATACAGTCTGACTCCCGCTTTTTTCATCTGCTCGCAGGCCCCTTTCAGATCAGATGCATATACAAAAGGCACCCTAAGCACAGAACCCATGGTAGAACGGATCACCTTTGGATTATAGATATCTGCCGTGTCACTGCTCATGACCACACCGGTAATACCGGCACCTTCTCCTGCACGGATGATCGTGCCGAGATTTCCCGGATCCTGGATATTTTCCAGGATCATGATCAGTTTCGGCATGTTTGTCTTCTTTAAAATATCTTCCATGGTACATTTTTTCTGTTTTGCCACAGCTAAAACTCCCTGGGGAGTCTTTGTATCTGCCATATAATGCATCACTTCGTCTGTGACCATCTCAAATTTAAATCCCCGCAGCCACTTTTTATTATCTTCCTGTTTTCCAAAGCTTTCTGTGATATATAAGATCTCCACATCATCCGGCTTATATTCCCGGCACATGCGCAGCCCCTCTGCCACATATAAGCCTTCTTCCCTACGTGCTTTCGCCTTATCCCGCAGATTTACCACACGTTTTACCTGCTTATTGGATGTGCTGTTTATCATAATTATCATTCTCCTTTTTCTATCATCTCCAGTTCCTTTAACCACAGGCGGCTGCAGGCATCACTTGGCATACGCAGGTCTCCTCTTGGAGAGACAGCGACAGAACCTACTTTTGGACCATCCGGCAGACAGGAACGTTTAAACTGCTGGGCAAAAAATCTGCGGTAAAATGTTTTCAGCCATTTTAAGATCGTCTCTCTGTCATAGCTTCCTTCAAATGCCTGCAATGCCAGACGGAAGATCTTTGCCGGGCTGTATCCAAAGCGCAGCACATAATACAGATAGAAATCATGGAGCTCATAAGGACCCACTAAATCCTCTGTTTTCTGGGAAATCTTCCCATCTTCCGGCGGCAGAAGCTCCGGACTTACCGGTGTATCAAGAACATCTAAAAGCACATCGGAAAGTTCCTTTTCACCACAGGTATCTGCATAATAACGTACCAGATGACGAACTAATGTTTTAGGCACCGATGCATTGACACCATACATGGACATATGATCACCATTGTATGTTGCCCATCCAAGAGCCAGCTCTGACATATCACCAGTACCAATGACCATGCCGCCCACTTCATTGGCAATATCCATTAAGATCTGGGTACGCTCTCTTGCCTGTCCGTTTTCATAGGTTACATCATGTTTTTCAATATCATGACCAATATCCCTAAAATGGCCTGTAACTGCATCACGGATATTGATCTCAGTTAAAGATGCACCTGTCTTTTTTGCCATGGTGCAGGCATTGGTATACGTACGGTCTGTGGTACCAAAACATGGCATGGTAATGCAGTGGATATTCTCCCTTGGAATCTGCAGCATATCAAAAGCACGGACCGTTACAAGAAGAGCCAACGTAGAATCCAGACCGCCGGAAAGGCCGATCACTGCATGCTTGCAATTTGTATGTGCCAGACGTTTTTTCAGTCCCATTGCCTGAATAGAAAGGATCTCCTCACAGCGGCGTTCTCTCTGCCCCGGATCATGAGGCACAAAAGGAGCCGGATCAATATATCGAAGAAGTTCATTTACCTTCTGCCCTGATTTTTTACTGTCTTTCTTTATACTGTCCTCTATATTTAATTCAAAATAAACGGTTTCATAAGAAGCAGACCTGTTTTCTTCATTCCTAAAAGTGGTCATACGGCGGCGTTCACTGATGATCCTTCCAAGATCCATATCTGCACAGATGCAGGCATTTTTAAACCGCTCAGACTGCACCAGGCAGGTACCATCTTCCGCAATGATATTCTGTCCGCCAAATACAAGATCCTGTGAAGATTCTCCCTCTCCGGCATTTGCATAAATATAACCACACACCAGTCTTGCAGACTGTCCGCAGATCAGGTCATAACGGTAGCGGTCTTTTCCAGTAGTCTCATCACTGGCAGAACAGTTGGCGATCACAGTAGCGCCTGCCAAAGCATGAAAAATACTTGGCGGACATGGAACCCACACATCCTCACAAAGCTCTGCTGCCAGTACCAGATCCGGCATCGTCCGGCAGGAAAACAGCAGATTCATCCCCATAGGAACCTGTGTCCCTTCCCAATCTGTCATCTCTGTTTTCTCCATACCTGGATGGAAGTGACGCAGCTCATAAAATTCAGAATAATTTGGAAGATTCTTTTTAGGCACAATACCCAGGATACGTCCTCTGCTTACCACAGCCGCCACATTGTAAAGCTTTCCTCTGTGCATCCATGGCATTCCTACAAAAAGGATCATATCCTTATTTTTAGATGACTGCAGAATACGCTTTAACCCGTTTTTTGCCTCTCTCATCAAAGAATCCTGCAAAAATAAATCAGAGCAGGTATAGGCTGTTAAACACAGCTCCGGAAACACCATTACTTTCACGCCTCTGGCGCTTCCCTGTTCCATTAATTCTATGATCTGCTGGCTGTTATAATACGGGTCTGCCACATGGATGTCTGGCGTTGCCGCTGCTACCCTTATAAATCCGTCTTTCATTGTGTCCTCCATGTATTTCATACTGTAAAAGCATTTTTTTCTTAAAGTAGTATAGCACGTTTAACCAAATCAAGGAAGTCCCCTGCTTCTATCTCGTAAAGCATTTCGCCAAACAATAATCACCTGAAAAAGCACAGTCAGCACTTTAACCCTGACAAATTTCTCTTGACTATTTGTTCAATCTGCTGTATACTCAAATTGTTCAGAACGCCTGTTCTGTACATTTTATAAAGCCCTGCACCACTACTACCACACTTGCCAGGGCTTTATTTTTTTGTCCAAAAAGGACGCCTATTCCATAGGCGCCCTGTAAAAATGTCCAACAAACTGTTCTGTTTTCAACACATTGATGATTACATGTTCATCTGCCTCCTGCATTATCTGGACAGCATCCGCTATCTCATAAGATGAGACCACCGTATTTAAAAGATACATTTTTCTTTTGCTGTAGCCACCTACAGCTTCCACACAGGAAATACCATGACGAAAATGTTTAATATAAAGATCTACTACTTCCGGTCCCTTTTCTGTAGTAGCCTGGAGAGTTACCAGATCATAACGATGGTGGAACGCAGAGATCATATGAGTGGATATAAACTGGAAAATAATGGAATATCCAGCAAATTTCCAGCCGAAGATCACTCCGTATACACAATACATCAGGGCGTTTCCAAAAAATACATAACTCCAGATGGATTTTCCTGTTTTATTAGAAACAAACAGCGCGATAAAGTCTGTACCGCCGGTAGATGCATTGCCTTTTAGGGCTATTACAATGGAAGTTCCATAAATAACGCCTCCAAAGATCACATTTAAAATCTCATCCTGAAAGATAGGCTGGAAATTAAATATCTGTAAAAAGATACTTCCAAAGACAACCTGGAGCAATGATACCACAGTAAAACGGACGCTGATACCGCGGCAGCACATCAAAGCTACCGGGATATTAAGAAGGATCATCGTCACCTGCATCGGGATCGTAAGTCCTTTTAAGCCTCCCACACGTTCAATAAGCATTGCCGCACCGAAAAAGCCGCCGGAAATGATCTCCGCCGGTCTTACAAATACCTGGATCGCCCAAGCCTGGATAAAGGCTGAAAGGAGCACAGCACCCATTGTGATCACCAGACGTATTTTTTTGTCTTTTTGCAGGATCTTTATCTGTTCAAGTACACGTTTCAAACCACTTGTTTTTCCCATACATTCCTCACGTTTATAATCAATCCAATGTTTTTCTCTCAGATACAAGAAGAGCTGCCCTTCCCCCACAGAAGGCAGCTCTTAGTCACGATCAAAAACCGTCACACTATAAAATATTGCTGGCATCCCCATACCAAACAAAAACCTGTAAGGCACTCCTTTGTGCTGCTTACAAACGTAACTATATCATCCTTTCACAATTTTGTCAATCTTTTTGTGCATTTTAGCAAATACCTTTTATTTTTTTAGGTATAATCCTATAAAATTCGTCGGTTTTTGTCGATTTTTATTTCGTTTTTCACCAGCAGATGTAACATATCTTCCAAAGCCCTTACATAGTTTCTCCATTTCCGGATATACTATCCTACAAGTCTGACAATTGCAGAAAAGATTCTTACATTGTTTCGCAGAATTTAAGGGACATTTCCATGTCGTCTTTATAGCGCGGACATTTGTTCTTCTTATTTATGTCAGCAGAAAGGAGTTTTCCATGTATTTTACAGACCAGCTGGAAGAAAACATGACCTGGCTGAACCAGGCTCTCCATGTGGATAAAAATTTTGATGTGGTATACCGTGTTCTTACCATTGCGGATAAAAAAGCCTGCTTATATTTCATTGACGGCTTTACAAAAGATGATTCTCTTTTAAAAATACTCCAGGGCTTTTCCTCCATCAAACCCGATGATATGCCAGAGGACGCCCACAGTTTTTCAAAAAAATATCTGCCTTATGGTGAGATCGGCCTTTTATCAGACAGCCGTGAAATGATCATCCAGCTTCTTTCTGGTGTTTCCTGTCTTTTTATTGATGGTTACGACAAATGTCTTACCATTGACTGCCGTACCTATCCTGCAAGAGGTGTCAGTGAACCGGAAAAAGACAAGGTTATGCGCGGTTCCAGAGATGGTTTTGTAGAAACTCTGGTGTTTAACACGGCACTTATCCGCAGAAGGATCCGGGACCCAAAGCTGATCATGGAGATTCTCTCAGCAGGAGAAAGTTCCCATACAGATATTGCTCTCTGCTACATGGAAGGCCGGGCTGATAAAAAGCTGATTGAAAAGATCAAAAAAAGGATACAGACTGTACAGGTAGACGCCCTTTCCATGAACCAGGAAAGTCTGGCAGAATGTATTTTCCCTGGAAAATGGTTCAACCCCTTTCCAAAATTTAAGTTTTCTGAACGGCCGGATACTTCTGCCGCATCTATTCTGGAAGGAAATATCGTTGTTCTGGTGGATAATTCCCCCTCTGCCATGATACTGCCTTCTTCTGTATTTGATATCATTGAAGAGGCTGACGATTATTATTTTCCACCGGTTACAGGAACCTATCTGCGCTTAAGCCGTATGCTGATCTCTCTTTTATCCATGCTTCTGACGCCTACCTGGCTGATGCTGATGCAAAATACACAGCTGATCCCCCACTGGCTCGCCTTTATCCGGTTGTCCGATCCGTGCAATATTCCCCTGGTCTGGCAGCTTCTCATCCTGGAATTTGCCATAGATGGACTTCGTCTGGCAGCTGTCAACACGCCAAATATGCTGACTACGCCTCTCAGTGTCATTGCCGGCATCGTACTGGGAGAATATGCTGTAGAATCCGGCTGGTTTAACTCAGAGACCATGCTGTACATGGCTTTTGTCACCATCGCCAACTATTCCCAGGCCAGTTTTGAACTTGGCTATGCTATGAAATTTATGCGCATCATCATCCTGATCTGTACTGCCATTTTTAATATCTGGGGCTTTGTGATCGGAATCATCTTCTCCTTCTGCGCCATTATCTTTAACAGGACCATTGCTGGTAAAAGTTATATTTATCCGCTGATTCCATTTCATTTTAACGAACTGAAGAAAAGATTTTTGCGTGGGCGACTGCCTCATAAGCTGGAGGGTGAGTAAGAAACGCGATTCTATTTTTACGGTTGTTAAGGGTCCGAAAGAGCCCCGCCATGTATAAACGCATTCACGGCAATTTTCTGGACCTTTTGTTCCGCCGCCAATTAGACAGGGCTCCGGCCAACTCACACGCTTCGCGTGTTCAGGCAACGCCTCCGCCCTGTCCGCTATGCTCACAAAAGGTCCAAAATTGCCTACCGAATGCTTATTATACATGGCGGGGCTCTTTCTACGGTATTGGACATGTTAAAAACGATGTACGCAATCGAACAGTGGTTGGCTTACATAAAAAATGACCAGCGTATTTAATTCACTCACTCAAGGAAATCTGTCTGTTTATTGCTTTATTAAGCAGAAGCAGGTGCTTCCTTGAGTGGGTTAAGTTATCATACCTACGGATTTTCCAGCAAAGCAGAAAGCCGCCGGCGCGCATTACAGAATAAGCATTTGTTTGAAAATCCGTGAGTGGGCGAGCATAGCGTCGGAACGGAGAACCGTGCCCGAACACGCGAAGCGTGTGAGTTGGGTTCGCAGTTCTGACACTAGGCGGCGCAAGCCCACGAACAAAGGATTTTCTCCCAAATGCGCATCTGTAATGCGCGCCGGTGGCTTTCGGACCTTAGTCAACAATATAGCAAAAATACCCTAATCCTGCTTTGTGAAGCCAGCTGAAACCAAAAATCTCTCAAAAGCTTCCCGGCCTTCTGGCGTACACTTATACACACCAGCATCTTCCAGAACTTTAGCAAATACCTGTCCTACTTCTTCTTCTAAAATAGATTCTGCATTTTCCTTTGTGATCTCAATTCCCTTTTCCCTGTATGCAGGAAGGAAACCTTCTACCCAGTCTGCATGTTTTTCAAGATCCTGATTGCTGCGGATGTCTTTGCCTTCTACTATGTACTCAGCCAGATCAGCTAGTTCTTTTTTCAGTCTGGAAGGCAGTACTGCCAGTCCCATCACCTCGATCAGGCCGATATTTTCTTTTTTAATATGATGCAGTTCCTGATGTGGATGATAAACTCCCAACGGAAACTCCTCAGTAGTGATATTGTTGCGCAGTACCAGATCCAGTTCATACATATCCCCGTTCTTTCTTGCAATAGGGGTAATGGTATTATGAGGTTCTCCCTCTGTCTGCGCAAATACAAAAGCAGCCTCATCGGTGTAGTCTCTCCATGTCTGCAACACCTTATCTCCCAGGTCGATCAAAGGTTCACAGGTCTTGGAACGCAGACGCAGCACAGACATAGGCCAGTAAACAATACCTGCTTCTACCTCTTCATATCCTTCTGCCTTATAATATTTCTCAATCGGTGCTTTCGCCATTGCAAAAGTATAGTGGCCGCCCTGGAAATGGTCATGGCTTAAAATGGATCCGCCTACAATAGGAAGATCCGCATTGGATCCCAGGAAATAGTGAGGGAACTGGCTGATAAAGTCAAACAGTTTTCTGAATGTCGCCCTCTCGATCTTCATAGGGATGTGCTGGCCATTAAACACAATACAGTGTTCATTATAATATACATAAGGTGAATACTGAAATCCCCACCTGCTGTCATTTACAGTGATCGGGATCACACGATGGTTGTTTCTGGCCGGATGATTCACTCTGCCTGCATAGCCGATATTTTCCATGCAAAGCTGACATTTTGGATAGCCGCTCTGTTTTGCAAGTTTCGCTGCCGCGATCGCCTTTGGATCTTTTTCTGGTTTAGACAAGTTGACGGTAATATCCAAAGTGCCATATTTTGTGTCAGTGGTCCATTTCATATCCTTACATACACGATATCTGCGGATATAATCAGAATCCTGGCTCAGTTTGTAGTAATAATCTGTAGCCGCTTCAGGAGAAGTCTTATATTTATCCCAGAACTCCTTGATCACTTCACTAGGTCTTGGCATAAGACAGTTCATCAGTTTTGTATCAAAAAGATCTCTGTATACCACACTGTTTTCCTGCAAAAGTCCTTTTTCTGCTGCATAATCAAGAAGTACCTTAAGGATCTTTTCCAGATTTTCTCCATCGTCTCCTGTAAATTCCCCATCATTCTCTGGTTCTTCGTATTCATCCATTTTTAACGCTTCCAGAAGCTGATTTCTGGCATAAATGGCATCATCTTCTGTCAGCAGACCTTTATTCAGTCCATATTGTACAAGTGCTTTGATCGCCTGATAAACCATCTGTGTATCCCCCTTTGTCTTATATGCACTCTCGGAATCTTTTGATACCTGATTTTGATAAAATTTCCTAAAGCACATCTGTTGTTTTTATTATAAGCGCAAGGGGTACATAAAACAATGTCATTTTCTTTTGATATTTATGGATTTTCTACTGTATTTCAGCTGTTCTGATACCCAGACACAGATATAAGCCAGAGTTATTCCAAGCAGCGCACCAGCTCCAATATCTGTAGGAAAATGTACATAAAGATACAGTCTGGAAACTGCGATCAGACACGGTGAAATATATAAATTTGTTAAACAGATTTTAAACAATATATATTTTTATAAAACACGGCTGATGCGTTTTAAGATGAGTCCTCCTAAAAGCCCGATCAAAGCTCCTGCCACTGTTCCGGCAATTAAAAGCACCGGAAGATAGGAAAATACCCCAAAAGTCTTTGTCACAAAGGCTGCAACCAGAAACTGTCCAATGTTATGGGCCACACCTCCTAAAATGCTTATACCAGTCATATCAAGAAGCTGAAACTGTTTGCACAAAGCCATTAAAAGCAGGCTTAAAACTGCTCCAGCCAGTCCAAAAAGAATGGATGACATATTTCCAAAGGTAAAACCAGTCAGTATCACCCGCACCAGGTTGATAGCAAAAGCTTCTCGGATTCCCAGTCCGTAAAGGGCGATCACTGTAACCAGATTCGCCAGTCCCAGCTTCACCCCCGGCGCCCCCAGATAAACAGGGAATAACGTTTCGATATAACTTAATACAAAAGCCAATGCGATAAGCAAACCGTAAAGAGCCACACGGTTTGACATAGTTTTCTTGTTTTTTCCTGCTGTTTTCATATATTTTTGTAGTTTCCTTTTGTTATTTTCTATGTTACTATACCTACATTAGAACACTGGTAATTTAACATAAACATTCCTGTATGTCCATAGAAAACGATTCACAGAAAGGACCTTTTCCATGAAACAAAATCCTCATTTAAAATACCGCAGTCTTGCTCTGGCTGCCATTCTCATTCTTTTTGCACTGTTGTTCCTTTTATTCCAGCGTCTTCATCCTGGCAAAAAAGGAGCCGCTGCAGAAATTTCCTGCAGCGGTCAGGTAGTACAGGTTCTTGACCTGTCTAAAGATCAGGAAGTGACCATTGAAACTCCAAATGGCGGCACCAATCATCTCGTTGTCAAAGACGGGGAAATCTGGTGCTCCGATGCCAGCTGTCCGGACAAACTTTGTGTAAAACAAGGTAAAAAACATCTGGATACCGACACCATTGTATGCCTGCCGAATCAGATGATCGTAACGATTCATAATTCCTCTGCGAATTAAGTTATTTAGCTAACTTAATTTTTTTCATCTGTTTTAAAATGGCATCTTGCATTGTTTTCTCTAAATATACAGGATTTATTTTCCGCTTTGCATATGCCATATAACTATCTTTCGTTTTTTCAATTAAAACTGATGTAAAAAATCTTTCCCAGCTGAAATATTCTTTGCTTTCTATATAATCCGATGGATTGCTTAATATTTCATCCACCATACTGCTTTTAAGGATACCGCTGGAAAGAATCATCCATTCAAAGGATTCAGGCAAGTATAATGCAACATTCTTCCTTGTATAAATTAACTGAAGGACTTTGTCAATCTCAGCTCCAAACGCAGCTCCATCAGCAACCACCAAAATTTTTTCATTCCGGTGCATATTTAAATAGTGAAAAACATTTGATTTTTCATCCATACTCTCGCATTTTAGTTTCTTTTCCTGACAAACCCGTGAAAAGAATTGATAGCCGGAATTACTATCCTCTGTTATGACAAGTTCTGGTTTTACCTCGTCTTTATATGTTCTCTCACCATATAATCGGTAAAACTCATGATAACTCTGTTTCAAAGTTCCATATTTTCCCGATGTACGGATTCCATATATCTCTTCCACGCTATACGGTAATGCCGGTAAAGCTTCTCTAGTCACGATCACGTAATAATTATCTGTTTGTTGAAGTTCCTGTGCAAAGTCTGTTGACTTTATAAATTCATTGCCTTCATCTATAAAGACAATACCATCCGAAATACCTGATAATTGCTGCTTCCACAAAGTTCCTTCCAGCACATAACACTTTTTGTCACAATTCAGTTCTACCGGAGTACCCGAAGGGTTATTTATGAAATCCCGAATCATATCTACCAATGTAGTTTTACCGGTTGCACTATCACCTTGAATAATCGTCAGATTGCGTCGAAGCTCAAACTCATATTTTAATCGTTTTGTTGATACTACAATTCTATGTTTTCCCTTCATCAATCTTATACTCCTACCAATCAAATATATTCTCCTGCTATCGGCACCAACTCTTCCATCGAATGAACAATCTGACCTGTATTCAGAATACGAATTGTAAATGGTTCTGCTCCAAATCGCATCAAATGACGAAGATTAATTGTTCTATCCTCTGTTTCCGCAATTTTCAACAACCATTTTGCACAATTATCTCCACAAGTTGATGCATTAAATATTTTATCCTTATCAAATTTCACAAGAATTAATGTCTTTACACCACCAGACAAACCCGTTGGCGGAATTTTTCCCAATACAGGACTGTCTATTACCCCGCTGTCTAAAACAGTAGACTGATCTACATCCTGAATCATCTCTTTTACAAATGGGTCCGTTATCCATTCGTCTTCATAGTCATATTTAAAATAAGAAGCTGTATTATAAATCGCATTCTTCATGTCACCATAAAATATATTCAGCATACAGGATCTCCTCCTTCCTGTTGGTACTATATAATCCCATAAAGCCAGATTCTATAATTTTAGTATTTTAAATTTTACTACAAAACAAAAAATCTATCAACATCGTTCAATTTATCAAAACTCTTACAAAATTTTTTAATATATTTTTGCAGCTATCTGCCTTGCAAAAATTAAGAGCCAAAGCGTACCTGAAAACTTATTTTTCATAAGTACTTTTGGCTCTTTCTTTCCTAAACTAAGATATTTTTTATTTCATGATCTTTTGTGCCTGGGTGGCAAACCGTTTTCCGTAAATTTCAAACAGTTCTTTAAACTGCCCTTTTTCCGGACTGACTTCTACCGGTCCCATATGGATCACCGGCTTGCCGTAGGAGCCGCCGCCGGAATAGATCATCATTCCATATACCAGCAGATGGATAAGCAATGCGTTCATAGTCAGGTCAGCGCCGCCGTGGATGTACTGCTCTGTTGCAAATACACCGCCCAGCTTTCCAGCCAGATTTAAGGTTTTTGCAGATTTCTCCATCCAGGTATAAAAATCTGCAGTAGGACCTGCCATATAAGTTGGACAGCCAAATACCACACCTGCACTCTCTTTTACAAATTCTGCATCGATCTCAGAATAATGAAATGCTTTTGCCTCTACTCCTTCCAGACTGTTCATCCCCTCTGCCATATAGTTGGCTACGGTTGCGGTATTTTTTGTTTTTGAATCATAGATCACTGCTAATTTCATCATTTTAAATCTCCCTTCTCTTTATGTTTCTTTATGATCTGGTCTGTGATCTCATACAACTTTTCAGATCCTTCTTTGGTACGTTTCTGACGGCCATATACCTGCTTAGCGCTCACTCCATGTTCTCTCCAGTCCCCTCCGCCATTGCTGTTGTTCAGCATCAGCGGCTGAAGATTATCCATTGCATGGGCAAACTTAGCTTCCGGTGTTTTGCTTGCCTCAAATTCGTCAAAAATAGCCGACAGTTCCTTTTTCTGGTCTTCCGGAAGCAGAGAATAGATCCGTTCCTTTGCTGCTTCTTCTCTTTCTTTCTGGGTCTTTTTGCCTTCTTCATCATAGGCATACGTATCCCCGGCATCAATCTCCACTACATCATGGATCAGGCACATAAGCATGACTCTGGTAATGTCAACAGGCTCATTGGAGTACTCCCGCAGAAGATAAGCCATGATCGCCATATGCCATGCATGCTCCGCATCATTTTCATTTCTTCCATGACCAGATAAGTGGGTCTGACGAAAGATATTTTTCTCTTTATCAATCTCCAGGGCAAAATCCAGCTGTTTTTTCAGACGTTCATCCATAACAAAATCTTTTCCTCTCTCTTCTGTTTTTACCAACTTAAGGAAGTCCTCTTCTGATAAACTGTACATTAAACTTACAGAGACAATCCACCTCTCGCTCTTGCCTTTCTGTCACTGATAGACTGTACTACAGGTACCAGGAAGACAGCAACAATACCCCCTGCGAAACCATTATTATACAGATTCATGCCCCCGTATACAATTCCCACATTTAAAGCAACTGAAGAATGGAGATAACCTGCAATGATTCCTACAATAGGGCCAAATTTTCCCGCCACCGGTGCCAGTGTAGTTGAAAATAGCAGCGCCAGAATCGGGGAAGGCTGGTTAATGGCCCATGTCTTGGTAAAACTTGCAAGATAAACACCAAACATAATAGGTGCAATATTTCTTAAATGCTTTCCTGTGGAACTAAAGCCTACAATCGTGAAAATACCGCAGATAGTCGGGCCATTCAGATCCCCCTTCACTGCCAGAACAAATAATGTAGCAAACAAACCGTTGATACCCATATTAAATACGGTAGTTGCCCCGCCTTCGTCTTTCAGATAATCTGTACCTGCGATTCCCGTTGTTTTCAGAACCCGACGGTAAGATTCCAAAATGGTCTTTCCTCTTACTGCAACCGCTGAAGCAATCATAAATCCAAACAAAGACAATAAAATCACTGCAAACAACGTATTATTCCCAACGGACCAGATCAGACGGGACTCTACTTTGATTCCAAAAGATTTTGCCAATGACACTACCACTGTTGCAATGATACCTGCGCCAAAACCCACATTATACAGAGAATATCCCTGATGAGCATAATGTACATGAGTACACAACGGCGGCAGCACAAAGCCAATGCCAAGTCCTAAAAGCAGTGACAGCATAAGACAGACTGGAAGGGGAAATTTCCCAATATGCATCATCTGAGTCATGATCGGCGAAAGACTGGTGCCATACAAACCAACGTACAGATATCGTTTTAAAGAAGTACCATGATATTTTGAATACAATACAACACCTGCCATAATCGCCCAGATGTTGACAATGTTCTTTCCGAAAAGGGAAAAACCAAACATCAGGCAGCTGGATGTAATAGTATGGCCATCCATCTCTTTTCCTGTAAAGTAGATCAGGGCAATGCTGAGCAGAGTAGTAAGACCGGCGTTGATCAGGGCCGCCCCCAGCCCGCCTACTGCGAAATAGTCTGTGATCAGCACATCCGGTTCCCGCACAATACATATGATGCCCGGAATGATCTCGTTAAGCGGCTGAAGAAATAAACCAATAACAATGAAATATAACGGGATCAGGGACAGTACAAAAAACTTTTCTCTTCTTTTAAGAGAACGCAATTCTTTAAAGGGTGCAAAGTATCGTTTCAAAAAGTACTCCTTTTTATATCAATGGTATTGTCATTCAGTGTTGTGGCTTCTCCTATATCAGACAGGCGCTCATGATTTAATGCGTTTACCTGAAGCCGCTGGCCTGTAATAGCCGAACTGTAGACTCCGGAAGCTGCTGCTGTTTTTCTGGCGATCTGATCTGTAAATAATGCCTTAAATTCTACCTCCGCCAGGTCATTCCAGGCGATGATCCTGTCTCCATCCTTTATCCCCAGTTCAGCCCCGTCTTCCGGATGGAGCATCAAAGATGCCGAACCTCTGCTTTCTATCAGATCCTCTCTTTCTAAAAAGATGGAATTTAAAGTATGGCTGTCAGGCACTGAGATCAGATGATAGGGATATGTACCTCCGTAACATGGCATATAATGGGGGACCGGCTCTTTCTGGGTCTCATTTACGATCATGAATTTTCCAGAAGGCGTTTTAAAATCACAGTGATCTGCAAAATCTGCTGAAACAGTACCGCCTTCTTTTAAAATCTCCCATTGTTCTTTCGTAAGCCGTGCTAAATCCTTTCCCGGATGGGAAAGCAGATCTTCTAATGCATCTTCTGCTGTCTGTTTAAAGTAATCTTCTTTCAATCCCAGCTTCCCGGCTAAGAAGCAAAAAGTATCCCAGTTGCTCTTGCATTGTCCCGGCGGATCAATGATCTTGTTTGACACAGCAAAGGTACCGTATCCGTATGCCTTATAACAGTCTGTCTGTTCCACGGAAAATGCAGCCGGTAAGATAATGTCCGCATAAAGAGCTGTATCCGTCATAAACCGCTCATGGACTACAGTAAACAGGTCATCCCTTTCTATGCCTTTTAAAATACCGGTCTGGTCACATACAGAGTTCACCGGATTACCTGCATAAACATACAGTGCCCTGATCTTTTCTTTCCCTTCTGCATTTAAAGCAGATGAAAGCTGATTAATATTTACGATCCGTGCCGGACTTTTCCTGAAATCCGGTCTCGTAATCCGCTTTGTATCCACAAAATCACCCAGATTGTGGTCGCAGCCGCAGATGCCGCCGCCCGGGTACTTCCAGGCTCCTGTAAAAGCAGAAAGGATGGTGATCAGCCGCACCGTCATTCCACCATTTCCATAACGGGACAGACCGCTTCCCAGTACGATGGCAGGTGCTTTTGCTCTTCCATAAGCAGCGGCCAGTTCTTCAATCATTGCTGCAGGGATCCCTGTAATTTCCTGTGCCCACTGGGGAGTGGACTTTTTGATCTCAGGCAAAAACTGTTCATATCCTTCTGACTGGTTCCTTAAAAAATCCTCGTCTTCCAGATGCTCCCGCCAGAGAACATGCATCATGGCAAGTGCCAGTGCCCCGTCCGTTCCGGGACGGATATACACAGCCTGATCACAGTAAGAAGCACTGTCTCTGCCGCAGGCTTCAATAAGGATCACTTTTTTTCCTTCTTTTCTTTTTCTGGCAAGAAGCGGCAATATCTGCAGTCTGGTAGCCTTAATATTGCTCCCCCAGATAAGAAAGAAATCACTATCCTCCAATTCTCTTGGATCCAGACAACCTGTTTTTCCTGCCACAGCGCTGTAACCGGCTCCTTTGGCAGAAGCACAAAGCGTCATTACCAGTGAACAGGCGCCTAAACGGTTAAAAAATGCTTCCCCGCACTTTCTCTGGATCACGCCCATAACCCCGGAATAGACAACGGGAAGGATAGCCTGAGGGCCATCCTCCCTGATGATTTTCAGAAAACGTTCTGCGATCTCATCTCCT
The DNA here is from genome assembly GCA_900543885.1 of uncultured Clostridium sp. Lineage (GTDB taxonomy): Bacteria > Bacillota > Clostridia > Lachnospirales > Lachnospiraceae > Enterocloster. The sequence goes on along the minus strand of UQTA01000022.1, from coordinate 12,611 downwards.
GCTTCTTCCCAGGTAACAGGCATAAACTGCCCGCTTCCCTTTTTACCGGTACGGCGAAGAGGGGTAAGGATCCTTTTTTCACTGTTTACGGATGTTTCGTAATTTTGCATCTTCCGGCAGATCAGACCTTGATTAGCCGGATGCGTCTTATCTCCTCTGACGCTTAAGATCTCTTTTCCATCAGTCTCTGCCAGCAGTCCACAGGATGTGGGGCAGTCATAAGGGCAGATGGTTTTCTGAATATAGGTCATGGCATTTCTCCTACAGCATGTGCTTTCTTAAATATGCTCCGTCTTCTGCTGCCAGATAAGCTGGTGCAATATCAAATACAGTCTTGCAGCCTGTCTGTCCTTCGTTTCTTAAACGATAAGCTGCTCTTGCATAAGCTGCCAATACAGAAGAAGTAAATTCAGGGTTGGAATCCAGCTTTAAGCTGTACTCGATCACATGAGAGTTTTCATCATTCCATCCTGTCTTTCCTGTACGGATCACAAAACCGCCATGTGGGATACCTGCATGGTCTCTTAACAGCTCTTCTTCGCTGATAAAATGTACCGTGGTATCATAATCAGCAAAATAATTTGGCATGGTAACGATCTCTTCTTCGATCTTCTTAAGATCTGCTCCCTCTTCTGCCACTACAAAGCACTCTCTGGTGTGCTTCTGTCTGGTAGTCAGTTCCGGCTGGCTTCCGCTTCTTACTGCCTCTAAGGCACTTTCTACCGGAATAGTATACTGTCTTGCATCCTTAACACCTGCAATACGTCTGATTGCATCAGAATGTCCCTGGCTTACTCCCTTGCCCCAGAATGTATAATCTTTTCCTCCTGGAAGGATAGCATTTGCATACAGACGGTTTAAAGAGAACATACCTGGATCCCAGCCTACAGAGATCAGTCCGATATGACCACTTTCTTTTGCCGCTTTATCTACTGCTTCAAAATGCTCTGGGATTCTTGCGTGAGTATCGAAGCTGTCAATTACATTAAAATATTTTGCCATTTCCGGAGTCTGTTTTGGAAGGTCTGTGGCACTGCCGCCGCAGATGATCAGAACATCGATCTCATCTTTCATAGCAGTCGCATCTGCTACTGAATATACCTTTGCCCCTTCTGTAAGAATAGAAAGACTGGCAGGATCTCTTCTTGTGAAAACTGCCTTCAGTTCCATATCTGGATTGTGCTTAACAGCGCACTCTACTCCTTTTCCAAGATTGCCGTAACCTAAAATGCCGATTCTGATTGTCATGTTTGTACTTCCTTTCTGTCATTTGGCCCTTTTATCAACAAAAATCAGGTTCCAAGATCAAACTCCTTTCTGCAGGCAGAACTGCATCAGATTTCAGACCATTTGACCTTGGTACTCTCAAAAATTATACTATATTGCTAAAATGTTGGCAAGAAAAAAAGGCATCGGGGGGTGAAGTTCCCGGATGCCTTTTAAATAATTCTTCTGCTTTTATACGTATCCAAGCAGTCCCGGCAGCCACAACGACAATGCAGGAACATAGGATACAAACATCAGTACGATAAAGATCGCCCCAAAATAATACAGCAGCGGCCGGATCACCTGTTCGATCCTTGTTTTTCCTACCTTAACACCTACAAACAAGGTAGTTCCTACCGGCGGCGTAATGGTTCCGATACAGAGATTGAATATCATCATAATACCAAAGTGAATGGTATTCATTCCCAGAGCCTGGCAGATCGGAAGGAAAATAGGAGTAAAGATCAGGCATGCCGGTGTCATATCCATAAAGGTTCCTACGATGAGAAGCAGGATGTTAATGATAAATAAGATCACATAACGGTTATTGCTGATTCCAAGCATGCCTTCACTGACTGCTGTAGGGATACCGGTGAAAGCCATGACCCAGCTCATAATGCTGGATACACCGATCAGGAAAATAATAATGCCTGTCATTTCCGCGCTGTCAAGGAAGATCTTTGGCAGTTCTGATGGTTTAATGGATTTGTAGAAGAAAATTGCCAATACCATGCTGTATACAACTGCAACTACGCTTCCTTCTGTTGCTGTAAATACACCTGAGATAATTCCGCCAATTACTACGATGATCATAAACAGACATGGGATCGCCTGTAAAAATACTTTTACTTTTTCAGATGCTGTATATTTCTTCGTACTGCGATATCCTTTTTTCTTTGCAAAAACGTAGATCACTACCATACATGCAAGTCCCCAGAGGATACCGGGAATATAACCTGCCATAAAAAGGGCTGCTACTGAGGTTCCACCGCTGACCAGTGAAAATGTGATCATAACGTTGCTTGGCGGGATCAGAAGACCAGTAGGGGCTGTGGCAATATTTGCAGCAGCAGAGAAATCACGGTCATAGCCTTCTTCCTCTTCAATAGGTCCGATAATAGATCCCATAGCAGAAGCTGCCGCTGTACCAGAACCGGAGATCGCGCCAAAAAGCATATTTGCCACTGCGTTAGTATGAGCAAGGGCACCTGGAATATTACCGGTAAACAGTTTTGCAAAATTGATCAGGCGGATCGCAATACCGCCTTTGTTCATCAGATTTCCAGCCAGAATGAAGAAAGGAATTGCAAGAAGGCTGAATACAGAGATACCGGAAAAAATTCTCTGGGCACCAGTCAGTACACTTGCGCCCATATTTAAAACAGGCAAGATAGCGCAGATAGAAGAAACCGCCAGCGCTACTGCAATGGGTACACCTGCGATCAGCATGATCGCCAGCAATACAAAGATAATAAGTCCGCAAAGTCCTGCGATTGTCATACTCTCACCTCCCCGGCTTCTTTGAACTCATGATGAAACATTTCAGCTGCGTTCATAGCCGCAAATATCATAATAAGGATGCCGCTTACAGGAACGATCATATAAATATATCCCATTGGCACACGTAAAGATGCTGTTGTCTGGATCATTGTCAGCTTTGTAATGGAACAGCCGCCGTATACCATAACAACTGCCGCAAAGCTAAAGGATAACAGGTCAATGGCGATCTCCAGATATTTTCTGAAATTTCCTGTCAGTTTATCTGCCATAAATCCCATTCTCATATGGTCTCTTTTGCCGAAAACATAGGCAGATGCCAGAAGGGACATCCAGGTAAAGGAATAGGTTAAAAGTTCTTCTGATACAGTACTTGGACGGTTAAAAAAATACCTTGTGATGATCTGATAACTTCCTACTGCCGTCATCAGCATAAACAGAACTATGATCAGATACCCCAGCACTTTCATCATGGATCTTCTTACTTTCCGCATTGTTTCCATTACTTGCCTTCCTTTCCGGCTGCCGCCTCATTTGCTTCCTTGATATGTTCATAAACATCTGCGATCTTCGGATTTTCTGCCAGCATTTTCTCATGAAGGGGAAGAACCTTTTGTTTGAATGCATTTACATCCACATCAATAAATTCCACGCCCATATCTTCAGCTGCGATCTTTTTCGCCTCAGCAATGCTCTTATCCCACTCTTCTAACTCTACTTCTGTGGATTTTTCTGCTGCTTCTTTAAAAATCTGATATTCCTCCGGACTTAAGCTGTTTAAAAACTTCAGGTTTGCAACCAGCATATCCGGTACCATCTGGTGTTTGTTATATGTATAGTACTTGGCCACTTCGCCGTGCTTATTGTTTGTCAGCGCCAGCTCATTGTTTTCTGCTCCGTCGATCACGCCCTGCTGGATCGCTGTATAAACTTCGCCAAAACTCATAGGCGCTGCTGCTGCACCAAAAGCATTTGCCATGGCAACACTGGCCGGACTCTGCTGTACACGGATCTTCTTGCCTTTCAGGTCATCAGGTGTATAGATCGGTGTTTTTGCATAAAAGTTTCTGGTTCCTGCATTGTACCAGGTAACTACACGGAAACCTGCTTCATCTGTAGATTCATACACTTTTTCCATGTAATCCGAATCTTCCATCACGGACTTATAAACCTCTTCTGAATCAAAAAGATATGGCATACTGAAGATCTCATACACACTGGCAAATGTCTCCAGATTCGCTGTACCTGCCACAACAAAATCAATGGCTCCTGTCTGTGTCAGCTCAATTGCTTTCTGTGCTGATCCTAACAGTTCATTTGGAAAGATCTGGACTTCATATTTATCTCCCAGCCGCTCTTCCACATATTCCTTAAATGCCAGAAGCCCCAGATGCTCTGGATGTGTTTCAGACTGTGCATGGGAAATACGCACAATACGCTTACCGCCGCCTGCAGAACAACCGGAAAGCGCCAGCGCCGTTATACCGGCTGCTGCAAGGAAAACCGCTTTTTTCATGATCCCTTTCATAAAAATATCCCTCTCTTCTTTTACTAAATTGGGTTCTGTCACAGATCATTTCACTTGTTGAATCTGCCTTCAACAAGGTTTTATGATCCTGATCTGTTAGAACTTATGCACTAAGTATAGTAAAAAAAGAAAGGGATTTCTCTGGACAATTTTTTCCTTTTGCAGGACTATTTTGTCTTTTTATTAAATTGTATTAGCAACTTTTTAGCATATTTTTTATTGCGTCTTAACACCCTGTTTTTCAGCTTTCTACACCTGCTTTTTTACAGACATCACTAAGACAGCAATGGCCGCAGTCAGGCTTTGTCCTGGCACTGCACACAGCTCTTCCGTGATACACCAGACGGTGGCAGAAATCGCTTCCTTCCTGGGGCGGGATCAGTTTCCAAAGCTCCATTTCCACCTTTTTCGGGTCTTTTATGCCATCCACCAGTCCTATGCGGTTGACCAGGCGGATACAATGGGTATCTGTTACGATGGCAGGCTTTCCAAATACATCACCCATGATCAGATTGGCACTTTTGCGGCCGACTCCCGGCAGTTTTAACAGAGCATTAAAATCATCGGGCACGTTTCCATTATAATCCTCTTTCAGCCGGGTCATGCAGGCTTTGATATCTCTTGCCTTGCTGTGTCCCAGTCCGCATGGTTTTACAATGGCCTCGATTTCTTCTAACGGTGCATCTGCCAGGGAATTTACGTCTGGAAACTTTTTATACAGATCTTCCACCACCACATTGACTCTGGCATCCGTACACTGTGCAGCCAGCCGCACACTGACTAACAATTTCCATGCCTGGTTATAATCTAAAGTGCAGCCTGCATCCGGATATTCTTTTTTCAGCCGGTCAATCACAACCAGTGCCAGTTCTTCTTTTGTCATCACTTTTCTCCTGCTATTTTTAATAATGTTCTTTCGGAATCTTTTATGTACCCGCTTCTGCAGTTACTTTTCCTCTTATGCTTTTCCGGAAATATGCTCCCAGGTACTTTCCGGTACAAGATCACGGATCTGTTCTAACTTTCCTTCCTTTACAGCCTGACGCACACGGGAAGCACTGATTGCTTCTCCACTCTGCTCTTTTCTGGGGATCTCTGTTACTTCAATGCCAAGACCAGGAAGGATCTCTTTCATAGTCACATTGTAGCAGTCTGTAACAGCACAATTGGGCTCTGTTCCTACAAAGCGCTTTGTAATGTGCAGTTTTGGTGCGATCCGTTTGCCAAATAATTCCAGATCCAGACGGCAGTTTGCCTTTCCTGCCTCTGTTTTTTCCTTCATAAAATAAGTTGGAAACGTAGCCGCGGAAATAATATAATCAGAAGTATGATGCAGGATCACACGGTCCAGATCCTTTACTCCCTCTTTTACCATTTCATAGCGCTCTGCGGCACTGTAAAAGGTACGTTTGTCTGAAAGCACAAACAAATGGAGATAATCACACTGTTTTAAGGCTGTTTCGATCAGATAACGGTGTCCTAAGGTAAACGGATTGCAGTTTGCTACAATGGCACCGATCACTTTTCCTTCTTTTAAAGCATCCTGCGGGCTTTCCGCCTTCACTTTTTCCATAAAATCAGAAAAACCGGTCTTTTTATTTTCCATAAACAAAACCCGGTCCGTTTTTAAAATGGTATAAAAACCCAGATCTTCAAACATGGCCTGATTTTTAGGCTTTGTGTACATTAATAAATGGCTTCTTCCCTTTTCAAATTCATATTGGGTAAGATGTGAAATAATAGTGCCTGAAAGTCCTTCCCCCTGATGATCCGGAGAAATGGCAATGCATTTTAATACATTTTCCTCTACAGAGCCTGCTGCAATGATACGGTAATCCTCATCTTCCAGACAGATACTGTATTCAATTCCTGCATCATAATCTAAGTCCATGGACTTTAAAAATTCTTTTAAACGTTCCAGGTCATAGCCTTTTAAAGGTCTTCCTTCTAGCATGAAGTTTCTCCTTTCTTTCCCCAGGTTCTATATGTTTTTAAAAGCAGAGGTGTCTCTGCAACCAGCATTCCGATCCAGCCGGCCAGATAAGAGTACGGCAGCGCTTCTATTCCCATTTTCCAGATCAGTACTAACGGTGCTGCTGCCAGAACACGAACTCCCATATTAATGAAGCTGCTTATTAATGTAATCTTCAGATCACCGATTCCACGGAAGAAGCCCTGAATACCATTTGTAAGCGCTGGAAGCAGATACATCACTGAGATCAGATGAAGATAGGTAACGCCATGTCCAATTACCTCTTCATCCTTTACAAACATCATCATAAGAGGTCTCGCAAGGGCAAAGCAGACAATAAAGATCAGGATGCCATAGATTGTTTCCAATACAATACCGCAGCGAAATCCCTCTTTCATACGGTCGATCTTGCCTGCGCCTTTATTCTGTGCCATAAGGGCAGTCATGGCATGGGCTATATTCTGTTCCGGGGTATAGGCAAAATCGTCAATACGGTTGACTACCGCAAATGCGGCTGATACCGATACGCCCATGGTATTTACAATGGCCTGGATACCGATCTTTCCTAACTGCACCGTAGCCTGCTGCATGGCAGATGCCCAGCCAAAGGCAATGGTCTTTTTTAAAAGGCTGCTGTCAAATACCAGCCACTTCTTTCCCAGACGCAAAAGAGGCACTTTTTTCTGAATATAGATCACACAGAATAAACTGCACAGCGCCTCACTTAGAACTGTAGAAATAGCACAGCCCCGGCTTCCGTCTTTTAAAACAATAACAAAGAACAGATCTCCAAATACATTTAAAACAGCACTGATGATCAGGAAATACAGCGGAGAATTACTGTCTCCCAGTGCTCTTAATGTACTGGAAAAGAAATTATATAAAAATGTAAACATCAGTCCCCAGAATATGATCCGCAGATATTCTGCCGTCAGATCCATAATGGACGGATCTACCTGGATCAGCTTTAACATAGGCACTGCAAATATGACGCAAAGTACCGTTAAGGTAACAGAAAAAACCACACCAGAGATCATAGTTGTGCTGATCTGGCGGTGCAGTGTATCATAATCCTTTGCCCCGTACTGCATTCCCATTAAGATCGCAGCACCCATGCAAAGACCATTTAAAAATAAGATCATCAGCGTTGTAATAGGGTTGCAGATACCAACCGCAGCCAATGCCTCTTTTCCCACAAAATGACCTACAATGATACTATCCACTGCATTATAAGTAAGCTGGAACAGATTTCCCAAAACCAGCGGAATGGTAAATTTCACCAGTATAGGCATGATCCTTCCAGTTGTCAGATCTTTTGTCATAATCCTCTATCCCCTTGTTTTTTACAATTTTTCTGTAAAATAATCTGATTTTAATATTAGGCGGATTTTTACAGAAAGTCAACAGGTAAGATAAAAGGAGCCGCGGCAAATTTAGCTTGCAGCAGCTCCTTTCCAGGGGGAATTTGAATTTTAAATTTATCTATCTTTTATGTAAAGATCTGTGACGTGATTATAATGGGATAATACCCACAACTACACCGACAAACATACAGATGATACTGAAGCCCCACACCCACAGGAAACTGTTTTTGATATGGTCCTTAATATCTACATCTGCAAGACCTACGCCTAACAGGGTTGCAGGTACCATTGGGCTGATGAAGGTTGCACAGTTACGGCAGACAACCATAGCAATTGCGATCGGCATTGCACCAACACCAAATCCTTCGCCGATTCCGATCATAACAGGAAGCATTCCGTAGAAGTAACTGTCTGTATCGAAAGCCAGTGCCAGCGGTACGCTTAAGATACCAATTACTAATGGCAGATGCTGTCCAAGTGCTGCCGGTAAAATACTGCTGATCAGGTTTGACATACAGGTGATAACACTGTTTACACCTTCAATATCCTTAACAAGAATACCCATTAATACTGCTGCGCCCATTAAAGTAGAACACATCATCAGAGCCGGACCTGCATGAAGGTTGATGATCTTCTTCTGCATTTTTGCGCCTGGATAGTTTACCAGAATTGCAATTGCAACACCGATCATAAAAGGAACATAGCTTGGGAAAATATCTTTAATCAATAATGCAATTACTGCGATGGTTAAAATGATGTTGAATACAAACAGCTTTGGACGAGCCAGTTCATTGTTCTCTGTCTCAACAGCTGCAGCTGCTTCTTCTACATTATTCAGATGAGCTGCTTCTTTCGCCAGCTTGCCGTTTAAACCAGCACCTCTCTTCTGCTCGATCACGCCATTTAATACAGCTACTGCTAATGCCAGAACAATACCGCATGCCTGGATCGGCAGAATAGTCTGCCATAAGGAACCTGCCTCAATTCCAAGAACCGTTGCTGCTCTCATAGTAGGGCCGGCCCATGGCATCAGGTTTAAAACGCCCATGGCGATAACGGAAATACGAAGTAATGTTGCCGGACGCATATGCATCTTCTTATAAACTGGAAGCATTGCCGGAACTACGATACAGAAGGTGGAAGCACCGCCTCCGTCCAGATGTCCGATCAGGGCGATAATGCAGGTCATGACACAAACACCAATGACATTATCCTTTACTAACAACATCAGCTTTCCGATAATAACATCAAACATTCCTGCATCTGTCATAATACCGAAATACAGAACGCTGAATACAAACAGTGCCGCTGTGGGACCTGTACTGGAAAAACCGCTCTTGATCAGTTTTCCAATGTTTTCCCATGAATAATAACCGCCAAATACAAGAATGGCTCCCAGGATCATAGGGAAGATAATGAATGCAATGCTGGGAAGGGTTTTGCTCTTAAAAAGCGTTACAACGATAGCAACGATACAAGCAAAACCAAGAAGACCTACTACTACCTCTGACATACTCTTGTTCTCCTTTTTCTTAATCTGCACTTTTTAGTGCCCTGATTTACTTTCTGAACTGAGTATACAAAGGCAACCTTACAGACATAATGGATTTATCTTACAGTTTGTTAAGGTTTGTATTAATCTTCGTACATAAATAACATCAAAAAAGGACTGCTCTTTTGACAGTCCTCATAAATTGATCATTATAAAGTTTACGGCAAAAACCTGTATCCCATCCCCCGCACAGTAATGATATGCTCCGGCTTCTGTCGATCTGTTTCGATCTTGCTGCGCAGACGGTTAATATAAACCATAATCGCATTATCATCAATGGCAACTGTAGTGCCCCACACCTGCTCATAGATCATATCTTTTGTATATACCTGACCTGGGTGCTTGATAAACAATAGCAGCAGTGCACTTTCCTTAGATGACAGGATCAGTTCTTCCCCGTCTTTATAGAAACGCATAGTAGAGCTTTCATAGCTGAAAGGCCCGCACTGGATCACATCTGAATGGTTACCCATATTTTTTGTACGGCGGATCAGCGCCTTTACCTTGGCGCCAAGAACCAACGGCCTGAATGGCTTTGTAATATAGTCGTCCGCGCCAATAGAAAGTCCATATAAAGAGTCGTAATCCTCATTTCGTCCGCTGACGATCATCACCGGCGTCTGGATCCCGCTGGCCCGAAGTTCTTTAATCACATCAAAGCCCTCCATATCGCCTAACATAATATCCATAAGGATCACATCATATGTATGGTGTTTAAGAAGTTCCAAAGCTTCTTTGCCGCTTCCTGCTGTTTCTGTATCAAGTTCGTTGCTGTGCATTACTTTTTCCAGTAATTTGCAAATAGAAATGTCATCATCTACGATCAGTACTTTATCCGCCATGGTTCTCTTACCCTGTTCCTTATTTCGTGGATTTATCATAAAAGTTTTGCATATATGTGTCTAATTCATTATAATATTACCAAAGAAGCAAGTCAACCGGAAAGGATATAATCACCTATATGAAAAAAAATGAGCTTTCAAAGACAACTGCGTCTGCATTTGTGGAAAATATCAGAAAAAACAGACGTTTCTATCTGGTCACTTTATGTTTAACGATTGTTATTTTTGCACTTATGTACATCGGCAACGGTGTCTGGAAGGAATACAGGGATTCTTCCGTTCGCAATCAAAAAGAACAGATGCTCCTTGCAGTGGAAAGTTTCTCCGGACGTCTGGAAGAGACCATTGATAAATATGCTTCTGATGTCCGCAGTCTCTGGGAGATCAGCCGTTCCCTGAATCTGGAACAAAAAGAAGCTTTATGGGATTGTTACGTAAAGGAACATAGTCCTCTTGTCAGAGATATCATTATTAAAAAGAAAGACAAAACTGTATTTGCTGTAGTCCCGGAAAATGACCCTCAGGAGGTTCTTTCAGAATCCCGCATTGATGACCGGATGTATTTCCGTATGGTAAGGATCGGAAATGAAAACCGTTATCTCATGCTTTATTATCAGACAGATACAGACGAAACGATTTCCATGATATTAGATGGAATGGCTTATTATAATACAGCTATACGCCCATTAAATGTAGGAACCAACGGTTATATTGTCTTAAAAGACAAAAACGGCACTCTTCTCATGCATCCCCAGCCAGAGCAGTGGGGAATCGATATTATACATGGCCGTGAAAAATTATTCCCAGGCAAAGATCTGACCAGTTTAAGTGCTATGATCGACCGGCAAAAGCAGGGGCTGACGGCTGTAGATGAGTATTATTCTTACTGGTGGAAAAAGCCGGGCGCTCCCGGTGTACGAAAAGTCAGTGCCTATACGCCTGCATGGATCGGAGAAGATTTTATCATTGTCAGCGCTGTTATGGCATAACGTGATATGTATGTTCCTCTGGAAAGCGGAGCATTTAAGCTTCTCCTTATTTTTGTCTGTGCTTTGTTTACTGTCCTTGCTGCTGCTTCTTATATTTTCCATTTAATGTTAAAAAGCAGAAAAGACAGTCAGCAGATCTCCTATTTAACAGAATTAAACAGAATTCTGGAACAGATGCACCAAAGTGAAGAGACCATTGCCCATCAGCAGCGCCTGCAGATCATGGGAACCATGACCGGCGGTATTGCCCATGAATTCAATAACCTGCTGACGCCTATCATGGGATATGCAGAATTTCTTATGATGGATCTGCCGGAAGATTCTGATAATTATGACAGTGCCAGGGAAATCTATGAGGCTTCTGTGAAAGCCAAAGAGATCATACAGCAGATTTCCTCTCTCAGCCGCAAAAATATGGAAACTGCTTTTAAGACTCTGGATGTGGACCGTGTGATCAAACGTGCCTTAAAAATGGTCCGCTCTGTCTGCCCCGACAATATTGAACTAAAAGAAAATATCAGTCTTCCGGGAGTTACCATTGTAGGAAATGAAACACAGCTGAACCAGGTCATTTTAAATATCGGTGTCAATGCCATCCACGCCATTGGACATGAAAAGGGTGAAATATCTTTCTCCGCCAAACTTCTAAATAAAGCAGAGCTTGACCCGGAGCTTCCTATAGGAAAAGAGGGAACCTGGGATCAGTTTATACGTATTGATATAAAAGATAATGGCTGCGGCATGAGCCCGGACGTGTTAAAACAGATCTTTGATCCTTTCTTTACTACCAAAAAAGGCGGAAAAGGAACAGGACTTGGACTTGCCCTTACAGAACAGATCGTCACCTCTCACAGAGGTATTGTAAACGCAGAAAGTACCCCAGGTATGGGATCTGTCTTCCACCTGTATTTCCCGGCGTCTGTACCTGATAAAAAGAGTCGTTTTGAACCAGCTGTTCAGGATGCCCTGGATATCGTGAGAAAAAATCTCTCTGATCAGTTTGGAGAAAAAATCTCATTATTGATCGTAGATGACAATCCTAAAGTACTCCGCCTGTTAGAGCGCAATTTTTCTAAACGGGATATACAGGTGACCTGTGCCATGAATTTTAAAGAAGCAGACCAGAAACTTAAAAATAATCATTTTGATGCATTGGCCATCGAACAGTTTATAGAAGGAAATTCTGCTGTGGATTTCTGTATGTCTGTGAAAAACAGATACAGCGAAATGCTCCGCCTGATCATGGCTGACCAGGTTGACCGTGAGCTTGCAGAAGCAAAGGAAACGAATATTATCGACAACTACATAATCAAACCTGTATCGGATCTGGATATTTTAAAGGAACTGGGAATAGATTGATAAAAGAGGGGCTGTATTTTACAACAGCCCCTCTTTCTTATATTCTTATTTAGTTTCATCAGAAAACTCATAGGGTTTGATCTGGCGTACTACGTCCATAATCGTGCCGTCACGAGCTTCGATGATACCTACTACTCTGTCTCCAAACTGAACCTTTTCCGGCTCGCCTACAATGGAGTATGCGATGTCACGCAGTTCTTCGATGGTCTTAAACGGCAGGTCTACATCCTTCATTGCCTCGA
>UQTA01000021.1 GCA_900543885.1 uncultured Clostridium sp. | reverse complement strand
TGTTAAAAGTGGTTTCCCCTTCCTCTAAATCTGACTTTCCCCCTTCCAGGAAACCCCAGTTCGGCAAAGTAATCCTTCCCTCCATTACTGACTGTACCCTATTCGTCCTCGGAAGGTCTGCCTCTGTCGCTGCACCAGCCGGACTGCTTATCTGGATCATGGCAAATATTGCTCCGGCAAATATCAGCCTGCTGGCCAGATTCAACCACTTTCTGGAGCCCTTAGGACAGCTTATGGGAATGGACGGCGTGATCTTAACTGCCTTTATCCTTGGACTTCCCGCCAATGAGATCGTGCTTCCTGTTATTATCATGTCCTACACAGCCCAGGGAACCATCAGTAATTTTGAAAACATGGTACAACTAAAGGAACTTCTCCTGCTCCATGGCTGGAACTGGACTACGGCCATATGTGTTCTTTTGTTTTCCCTGATGCACTGGCCTTGTTCCACTTCTCTCATCACCATGTATAAAGAAACAAAAAGCGGGTTCTGGACTATGATCTGCGCACTTTTGCCTGCTGCCTGCGGCATGATATGCTGCATTTTATTCACTGCCTTTACCCGCTTTTTTATTTAATGTTCTCTCTGAATCTTTCTGTGCCTGATTTTGTAAGATGATTTTTTATCAGTTTTCCCAGTGTCTCCCGCAGCTTTTCTACCTCAATAGGCTTTGAAAGATGGGCATTCATGCCACTGGCAAGAGACCGGCGGATATCTTCATCAAATGCATTGGCACTGATTGCAATGATAGGAACCTTATCGCTGTCAGGGTGATCCATGGTGCGGATCATATGCGTTGCTTCCAAACCGCCCATTACCGGCATCATGATATCCATGATAATCAGATCATAATATCCAGCCTTAGAAATACGGAACTTATCTGCTGCCTCTTTTCCATCATAAGCATTATCCACCTTCATTCCCATATCCTCCAGTATATACTGGAGGATCTCCATATTCAGCGGATTATCCTCTGCAACAAGCACCCGTACGCCGGAAAAATCTTGTTCTTCCCTGAAAGTTTCTTTCTCCTGCTCCCGTTCCTTTACAGATTTTAATTGAATCCGGAAACTGAAAACACTTCCCTGTCCGATCTGACTGTCTAGCGAAATGCTTCCGCCCATTATATGCACCAGACAGTTACTGATGGCCAGGCCAAGTCCCGTTCCCTGCTGTCCTACAACAGAGCGATCCACCTGTTCAAAACTGTAAAAGATCCTCTGCCTGTCTTCTTCGCTGACACCAATACCATGGTCTTTAACTGCGAAATACAGTTCAGACATACCGTCTTTCAGCTCTGTTTCTATTACGATCAGCGAAATATCCGTATTATTTCCAGAATATTTCATAGCATTGCTTAAAAGATTTACCAGTACCTGACTGATACGCAGACTGTCTCCGTGGAACCATTTGTGCTTTAACTGAACCTGCTCATGATAATGCTGAGATTTTTCCTCAAATTTAGCTTCCAGAAGCGGATACAGTTCGCTGATCATCTGATCCAAACGGAAATCATCTTTAACCAGTTTCATCTTTCCGCTTTCGATCTTGGACATATCAAGTACATCATTTAATATGCCCAACAGATACTTAGAAGAGCTCTCTACCTTTTTTAAACAATCTAAACGCACTTCCTCTGACTGTCCGTTTTTCAGGGCAATCTGGGTCATACCAATAATACCATTCATAGGCGTACGGATCTCATGAGACATATGCGCCAGAAAATCAGATTTTGCCTGGGCAAACTGATCATGACGGTCCCTGTTGATCCGGTTCTGTATAATAATACCGATCTCCCAGAAAAGTTTCCTCTCCTCTTCTTTTTTCAGGATTTCTTCATCTATACCCATGAAAAAGATCGTCCCGGAATACTGTCCATTATCTGACATAAGGACTGCGATTCCATGCTGGCTGCTCTCATCTTTATGTAACATCGGGATCACAGAAAGGATTTCTTTCGCCGGCTGTACTGCATCAAGCTGAGCATCCTGATTCAGTTTTTCATACTCCTCTTCTTTGCAGTGAACAACCCCCTTTTTCCCTCTTAATCCAGTTAAATGTTTCCAATGATAATCCAACTCACTGGAAAGGAAATCATAATGAAAACTGGTGATGAACATATTTTCCATACCATACCGTTCTTTTAAACGGCAGGCGATCAGATCCAGTCCTGCATCTGCCTGTCTGCAGCGATCCAGAATATTTAATACCAGAGAAGCCAGACCGATCTGCTCAATATACCCCATGGAAACAATCTTGCCAAATTCCTTAGGCTGTACAGAACAATCTTTTGCTTCCATCCAGGAAAGAATATCTCTCTCCTGACACTCAGCCGCAGAAACAGCTGTACATACCTGATCCAAAAGTTCTCTTGTTTCATTTTCCTGACCTGCACAGGTCAGTCCGGCACGAAACTCCAGTTTTAGGGCGCTATGCTGTATTAATGCGCCAAACATTTCCTTTAATTCATTAAGTTTCTGTCTGCAGGAGCTTTCTTTTTCTCCTGGTATCCATGCCAGCAGTTCATCTGAACCCGCTCTTATCATCACTGGCGGTTCCTCTGCTCCGCAGCTGCATACCTGCAAAAACATTTTAGAAAATTCCTCTAAAAGGACATCTCCAAATGTAAGACCAAACTCACGGCTGATAACTGTAAACTGACAAATATCCACAAGGATCAGCATACCGGATGGCATATTTTCCCTCAACCGTGTGACCTGCTCTATCCCCGGATCTAAACGGTAAAATGAAGTAACCGGGTCTAAGCGCTGCTTTTTTTCCTGTTCCAGTTCCCTCATTTTGGTCTCATGGATATCGCGGATATAACCTACGATACGACGGTCCTGTTCCTTGGCATCTGTAATATTCTTGCCTCTTACTTCCAGCCATCTGCCCCTTGGTTCCCCTTTGATCCGTCTGCAGATCTGGGCATAGACCGTACTGTCCTGGCTGTTCATCATAGCAACCAGCTTTCCCTGATCTTCTCTGGAAAAGTTAGGTTCAAACAATTCTTTCTGGGCCTTACTTATATTCCATAATCCATCATGGCTTCTGCTGTTTACGATCTCCAGAGTATGATCCTGATCCCGGTAAGTAAAAAACAGGTCATTGGAACTTTCCACAGCCACACGATAGCGTTCTTTTTCCTCATTTAACTGATTCTCTGTTTTTATCTCACTTTCTGTCAGTTTTTCCACAACTTCATGAAGTTCATCCACTTCCTGTATATTAGAAGGTATAAAATTCTTCAAACCTGCAATACCGCCCCGTATACTGTCCATAAGGCGGTATACCGGCTGGGTTACATAACGGATCATAATAAACATCAGACCCATCCCCAAAACAGAACAGACCATGATGGTAGTCAGGATATTCTGATACAGTTCGTTTCCAAGGCTGAAAATAGATTCTTCTGTCACAAAACCGCATAAAACCCAGTGAGTATTTTTATAAGGTACATTATTAGCATACAGGTTCATAGGTGACATGACCGTATAGATATTCTGGTTCCCGATCTTTGATCCCTTTACCTGAAACAGATTTTCATGTTTTGTAGTTTCTAATGTAAAGGTACCATTTTCCCGCTGTACCGCATCATATAAAGTTCCCTTGCCTGCTATGCTTTCATAAGTTCCATCTCCCCGGTCAACAGCAACCGCATAACCGGCTGTCTGCTCCCTGTTCAGATCCTGGACACGAAAATAAGTATTACACAGGTAGCTGACAGAAATTTCGCTTCCCATCACACCATAGATCACTCCATCACAGACCAGAGGAAGTGAATAAGTGATCATCTTATGGTTATCCATTTCATGATCTTCCAGAATAAAAGGCATAGACCAGTATCCAAGGCTTGACATATCTGCCCCTGAATGAACGACGCCGGCTGTATAGGGTTCATAAAAAAAATCGTCGCTCTCTCTGGCTCCTCTTCCCATCAGCCGAAAGCCCGGTGCCCAGGAATTATCCAGAGTAATGCCGTTTTCACGGGCCAGCTGCTTATCTCCACGCTCTAATAAAAGATCTGAATTGGTATCCGTCTTTGTCACCGGATCTGAATCGCGAAGGAAAAAACCAACATAATCTCCCGCTGCTTCTACAGGGATATCATTTGCCACAACCAAAAATACACCGCTGGTAGGATCACGCCGCAGGGACTCCAACAATTCCGGGAAAATTCTGGCTGTATATTCCTTCTGCAGATCCTTATCTGTTTTAAAAGCCTGCACATCTTTCCCATTTTCCTGAAGTAAATCTGTCAGCTCATGGTTCAGATAGGCGCTCTCCTTACGAATCGCACTCCACTGCTCGATCATGGCATTTTCAAGGATCACTTCACTGTTCTCCACCATATAGCTGTCCAGATTCACTGCATTGCTTTCCATCGTGGACTTTACACCACTGAATAAAAGCATGGAAAAAGGCAGTAATCCCTGAAATAAAACAACAAAAAGCAAGGGAATCAGCAATATACGCATCAGTGTCCGTTTCTGTACTCTCATATATGCTTTCAACCTCCTGCTTTCTTTCAGTTCCCATTCGTATACACTAGAAAGCTTTCACGTATCCAATCGTTCGTTTCAAAAGTGTATATTTATTTATTCCCACGGGCTGTCTCATTTAATTTTGTATACCATTGCTCATACCACTGCTCAAAAGCTTCCTCTGTTGTAAAGGCGGCAGCAGCCTCTGCCCTGGACATACCGCCTGCAACCATTTCATCTACCTTTGCTTTATCTTCTGCTGCTTTGTCAGACAGATCATAATCCAATATCTTTCTGGCAGCATAGCCATTTTCAAAGCTCTTTGTGGTATAGAAATGAATGTCATCGTAGTTTCCTAGAATACTCTTCATGCACTGATATGCCTTATCACTGACATTCAATCCGTTTTCTTTGATCACCTCATCCAAAGCTTCTATAGTATTGGCATCCTTGCGTACAGGCAGGTAAGCAGACTCGCAGCCAAAACGAAGATTATTTTCTTTTCTGGTAAACCATTTTAAAAATTCGCAGGCTGCATACTCATGCTGCTCATCTGACTTGGTCACTGCCATGCTGGCACCCTGCTGTACATTAATATGTTCACCGCCTTCAAAAACCGGTGGCTGCATTACAATATAACCAATATCTCTTCTTCCATCATCTGTGATCACCTGATCCGGGAAATACATAGAAGAAGCGATAGAACCAGTATACGCCAGGATATCTCCTGTTTTTACATCATCTGAACGGAATTTTCCAAGCCCTGCAAAATATCCATTTATAAAAGGAACGTAATAATTATCCCACAGACGTCGAATTTTGTCTTTATCTGCCTGTATAGTTACTTCCCCATCTTTTACATCAAACAACTCCACACCCATCTGTTTCATACCAATAACAAAATAATTGGACATGGAATCTCTTCCATAGAAAGCTTTTCCATCATCCGGTATATCCGGGGTCAGACTATCCGTCCATTCATAATAACGCTTTGCAACTTCTGTGACACCCTCTAAAGTAGATAATTCATCTAAAGAAGAACCTGTGGCATCTGCGAATGTCTGCCAGTCCGTTGCATTGATCATCATGATCTCTGTAGATTTCGCAGTCGGAAACAGATATAAGGCTGAATCATCATGAAAATAACCTTCTTCAATATAAGAATCAACATATTCCGCCTGTTCCTCTTTTGTAAAATAGGGAGTAAGATCTGCCAGCTTTCCTTCTTTCTGAACTGCATAGGCAGTATCTGCATAAGTAGAAAAAACATCCGGCAGAGACTGGGCACCTACAGCTCCGGAAACTGCATCAGAAATTGCTTTTTCCAGATCTCCTACAGATCCCTGAGTATAACCTTCTACATAAATACCCTTTTCTTTTCCTTCTGTAGCATTAAACTCAGATACCAGCTGATCAAAAGCAGCCTGCTGTGCACCATTATAATAATGCCAGACAGTAAGGGAAACTGGTTTACTTGGATCCAGTTTCACCTTGCTGTCTGGCACAGCGGTTCCTTTATTATTGCTGCATGCTGCTAAAAGAAGCATCATTCCCAATCCTGCTGCTGTCAATGCGAAATGTTTCTTTTTCATAATAGGTTACCCCCGATAAATGGCTGTAAGCAACCAGGTTTTAACACTATTATAACGGAGTCAGACACAAATTTCAATGAATTTGGATCATATCTTTTCCTTTATCTTCTGATCTGTCAAAGCTTTTAAAATCCCCTTGCGGTTTCCATTTAAATGCGCGATCATACCATACTTTGCCCCCTGGGAATCTCCTGCTGCAATTGCCTCTGTAATTGCCTGGTGCTGTTCTATGGTAGACTTTGCAAAATCATTTTTTGTGATCTTTGCAAAAAGAGGAATCCCCTTCACTACAATTTCCATCAGATTACATAAGGTCTGATTATGGGTACATGCAGCCAGCTGCCTATGAAATTCAATATCCGCAGGTATATGATTCTCACCTCTGGCCACCAGCTTTTCTACTTCTTTCTGGATCATCTGCAGCTTCTGACAATCTGCATAATCTGCATTAGAAGCCGCCATAGCTGCCACTTCTGGTTCCAACATCAGACGAACATCCACAAACTCAAGTCCTGTCTGAAACAGATTCTCTTCACTGTTTTCCTGAAGCCCCATAGGATCATCATTTGCAGCTTTTACCTTTTTGGGATTTTTTTCTTTCTTAATATAAGTACCACTTCCCCGGATCACTTCTACTTTTCCAGAAAAAACCAACAGTTTAACAGCCTCTCTGATAGTACTTCTTCCAACTTCGCAGATCTCTGCCAGCTGAAATTCATTTGGCAGTTTATCCCCGGTTTTCATATGATTATTTTCTATATATTCTTTTATCTTATCTGCTGTCTGCTCCGGCAGCAACTTTTCCTTCTGCATCTTTTTCATGCCTTCCTCTCCCCGTCTGACTCTTAACGCAAAAAAGTCCCCCGCCAACTGTTTATTATTTATGCAGCCAAAGCAGAGGACTTTTCTGATTTAGTTAACTTTTATTTTTTCAGCCCTTGTACTCTTCCAGATTTAAAATAGCCTGATAGATCATTTCTTTTGTTACAGGATATGGTGTGTGGACCATCTCCTGATTTGCAAGAGTTGCTTCTAGTACATCCTCTAATTTATCATCTTTTTCCAATTCCAGATCTGACAGACATACTGTGAGACCGATCGCCTTATTTACTCCGTAGGCCTGTTTCAGTTTATCCCAGTCTTTATCAACCATCAGATTGACCAGTGTCCCATAAGAAACAACTTCACCATGAAGATGACCCTTCTCAATATGTTTTCTCTTGGTCAGTCCATAGAATAAAGCATGTACAATACCACCATTATAGACTACATATTCTTTTGCTGCCTGATCTGCTCAGACCATATATCCGCCTTTAATCGGTGATACTGCATGTTCTGAGAATAATTTTAAAGTTCCTTTGGTATATTTGGGCGGTTTAGGCTGCCATTTTGCCTTTCTTTCCTTTAAAATCTCTTCCATCTGCTCTGGAGTACGTTTTTCCCCTTTAACGCCGACGATCTCCAGCTTACGCTGCTTCACATTAATATAAATCAGATCATCTTCTTCTACCAGCGCAATCGGACCACCTGCAGCAGCTTCCGGGCTTACATGTCCGATCACAGGACCTCTGGAGGCGCCTGAAAATCGTCCGTCGGTAATCAGCGCTACGCTGGAAGCAAGTTTTGGATCCGAACAGATTGCTTCGCCTGTATAAAACATTTCCGGCATACCGCTTCCCTTTGGTCCCTCATAGCGGATAAAGATAGCATCTCCTGGTTTTACCTTTCTCTTAAGAACAGCATCAATACACTCTTCCTCACTGTCAAATGGTCTTGCCAGCAAAGTAGCCTCAAACATCTCCTTCGGGCATGCAGTATGTTTGATCACACAGCCTTCCGGTGCCAGATTTCCCTTTAAGATAGCAATGCTTCCATCTGTTCCCTTGGCATCATCAAAAGTATGGATGATCTCTGTCCGTTTGATCTGGCGGCCTAACAGCTTTCCTTTTTCTTCAAGCAGTTCATCGCAATGCTCATAAAAGCCATTTTTCTTTAATTCTTCCAGATTTTCTCCCAGTGTTTTTCCTGTCACTGTCATAACATCCAGATGCAGCATATCCTTGATCTCTTCCATCACTCTTGGTACGCCGCCTGCATAGTAGAAATACTGAGCCGGCCAGTCACCGGATGGACGGATATTCAGCAGATAATGTGCCCCTCTGTGCATACGGTCAAATGTCTCTGCATCTATTTCAAATCCAAATTCATGGGCAATAGCCGGGATATGCATAGTAGCATTGGTGGAACCGCTGATAGCCGCATGAACCATGATCGCATTTTCAAAGCTCTTCATGGTTACAATATCTTTTGCCTTAATCCCTTTTTCTACCAGTGTCATCAGCTGTTTTCCCGCATCGTAAGCCGCCTGTTTTAATTCCGGCGCAGTTGCCGGCATCAGGGCAGTGCCTGGAAGCATAAGGCCTAATGCCTCTGCCATGATCTGCATGGTGGAAGCAGTACCCATAAAGGAACATGCACCACAGCTTGGACATGCATTGTGCTTATAATAATTTAACTGTTCCTCCGGGATCTCGCCTCTCTTTTCCTGTGCATCAAATTTACCGATCTGCTCCAGTGTCAGCAGTTCGTTAATAGCGCAGGCCGGGTCATTTTCCACATACTTTGGTGTAATAGTATGAGCCTCCATAACACCGCCGGTAACTACAATAGCACTCATATCCTTTAAACGGCCTATACCCATTAAAATAGCAGGCATGGACTTGTCGCAGCTGGCAATAAACATGCCGCCGTCAAAGCCGCTTGCCATTCCGTGAACTTCGATCATATTGGTCATCATATCTCTGTGTGCAAGAGAATAGTTGATGCCGTCATGTCCCTGGGCAATACCGTCGCAGATATCAGTCACATAATATCTGGCTGCTTTTCCTCCGTTATCGTTGACTGCTTTTACGCCCTCTTCTACAAACTGGTTCAAATGGGCACTTCCCGGATGGCTGTCACCAAAAGAACTTTCCACCAGGATCTGAGGTTTATCCAGATCTGCAACGCTCCATCCCATTCCGATCTTTAACGGGTCATTTTCCGGTGCAAGTTTTCTAACTTCCTGACTGTGTAACTTCATAGCCACTCTCCTTTTACTTGTAACTTGTCATATTATTTTCTCAAAATTCATCTGACATCTCATGGGTTTAGATTAGCATTTTTTCATCGAAAAGGCAATAGGTCAGACAAATTTTAGTATAAAAAAGAATACCTCCTATTCTTTCTCAAGAAAAGAGGTATTCCGTATATTACTGTTTTATTGTTCAGACTGTCTGGGCTTTTTTCTTCTTAAATAAAGGAGAAATGTATGGCCATACTACAAAGATGATGGAAACGATAGCCAGCACACAGCTGATAGGTCTTGTAAAGAATACCATTGAAGAACCTGTGTAAACCATACTGTTAATATAGTTGGATTCCATCATACTTCCCAAAATACTTGCCAAAATGAACGGCGCCGTAGGAATGCTGAACTTATAGAACAGATAACCAACAATACCAAAGGCAATGGCTACACCGATATGGAATGGGTTATTCTTGTATGCAAAGGAACCAGCTACACATAAAGCAAGGATGCCTGCAGATAAAACCTTTGGATTCAGCTTTAAAATAGGAGCTGCCAGGTATTTGCAGTATAACAGGGACATTGGCATCATCAGGATGTTTCCTACCAGGAAGCATACAATAATCAGATAAGCAGAAGCCGGGTTCTTATCAAAAAGAGTAGGACCTGCTACCATGCCGTGAATGGTTAAAGCACCGATGAAAAGAGCTGCTGTAGAATTTCCTGGGATACCAAGGGACATAAGAGGTACCATGGAGCTTGCTACTACTGCGTTATTTGCAGCCTCAGGAGCTGCAATACCTTCTTCAATACCAGTACCGAACTTCTTTTCCGGGTGAACACGCTTTTCTACATCATAAGCTGTATAGATTGCCATGGTCATACCAGCGCCTGGCATACATCCTAACAGGTTTCCAATAGCAGAAGCCCGCAGCCAGGTAGGAAGAAGTCTCTTACACATGGAAAGACTTGGAAAAGCAACTTTATCACCAGTATTCTGATGAACCTCTTTTTCTGCCTCATCTACCATTGCGCCATTCCAGTCACCAGATTCCTGTCCCACTTTTTCAGCGATCTTCAGAACAGAAAGGATACCAAACAGACCGATCATACGAGGTACCAGAGGGATACCATCCATAAGGCTCATGGCACCAAAGGTAAAACGTGTCATACCTGTAGAGGTACTTACACCGATGAAGGAAAGCCAGAGACCAAAGCCCATGGAAAGAAAATGCTTCCAGCTGTTTTTTCCAGCCATGCCAAGAACAGTTGCAATACCCAACACACCTAACATAAAATATTCAGGCGGTCCGAATTTTAAAGCAAAAGAAGCAAGCAACGGAGCACAGAACATTAAAACCAGAGAACTGGCCAGTCCGCCAAATACGGAACTGGTCATACATATACTTAAAGCTTCCAGCCCCCGCCCTTTTTGTCTCATTTTAAATCCGTCTTCTGCTGTTACCATTGCAGAAGCTGTACCAGGGATTTCTAACAGAACAGCCGGGATAGAACCACCACAGGCAGATGATACATAAACACCTACTAAAAGAGCGAACGCCCACTGTGCCGGCATACCAAAGGTAACAGGGATAAGGACAGCGATCGTGATACTATCATTTAATCCAGGAAGAGCGCCTACTGTAAGTCCTAAAGCAACGCCTAAAAACAGCATCAGGAATACAGAAGGGCTTGCAAGCTGTGACAATCCAAGTAAAATATTTCCCATATCTCATTCCTCCTAAAGCCAGAGTGTTGGCAGCGGTACATTTAACAGATAATTAAATGCCACAAATACTACCGTTGTGATGATAACCGCTGATACTGCCAGCATTTTGTAGTTCTTATAATCCAGTACCCACATGGTAAATGCAGTCAGCCATAATGTATCCAGATAAAAGCCGATCTTTTTGATCAGAAATACATATAAATACATAGCAGCGATACAGGCACCTACACGACCAAAGTTTACTCCTGCAAACCGGTCCTTATGTTCCTTTTTTCTCCACTCTGTTATAAAATCGATGATACTTACAATGATAATAGCATAGGCAACAATGATAGGCATCATTGCGTCTCTTTTGGTCATAGAAGCAGCTGAATACCTTACCCAGATACCAAACAAGAGAAATGCCGCAGGACTTATCAGTGAAATGATCTTGTTTTTGTTCATATCCTATCCTCCATGTAACTCAAAAGCTTCAATTTTAAGAAATAGAGAGATCCCGGTCTTCCCAGGACCTCTCCCAGAAGTTGCTTACTTTTCACCTGCTAAGAGGTAATCTTTCAGGCTATTAAATAAATCTGTTTTTCTGTCAACAAATGCCTGATATTCATCTCCGCTTTCACATGCAGGAGTCAGGTTTGCATCTTTCATTGCCTTGATAAATTCATCACTGCTGCAAAGCTTTGTAAATTCATCACATAAATACTGATAAATGTCATCTGGAACATCGGTTGCACAGGCAATTGCTCTGTCAGCGCCATCGATAAAGCCATCATATCCCTGCTCTTTGAAGGTAGGAACATCTGGAAGTCCTTCCAGGCGCTCTTCTGTCATGATACCAAGAGCCTTTACGTTGCCGGAAAGGATCGCATCTGCACATTCACCAGCTGTTAAGCAGGTCAGATCTGCATGTCCGCCCATTAACTCAGAAATCTGTACATTACCGGAGTCAACGTGTACACTGTCATACTGTACATCAATGCCCTTCTGCTCTTTCATCTTCTTGGTCCAGTCCAGAGTTCTTACATGAGTAGAAGTACCGAAACCAGAGTCATTGATGATCAGCTTATTGTCTTTTGCATACTCTAACATTTCATCTACTGTATTAAAAGGTGCATCCTTACGTGCGATCATAACTACCGGGTCTGTATTCGGGCAGATAACGATCTTAAAATCATCTACTGTAAACGGAACCTGCTTTAAGATCGGATTGCTGATAGCAGATGCTGTATAGGTCAGCAGAGTATAGCCGTCTGCAGGAGCTGTCTTTGCTACATAAGCCTGTCCAATAGCGCCACCGCCGCCTGGCTGGTTCTCTACGATGATGTTTGCGCCCTTGAAATATTTTCCTTCCATAGCAGTCTTGGAGATCAGACGTGCCAGGATATCATTTCCGCCGCCTGCATCAAAAGGAACGATGATAGTAATATCCTTAGTAGGATAATCAATATCTGCACTGTTGTCTGCTTTTGCATCTGCTGCAGTTGTTTCAGCAGAAGCTTCTTTCTGGGTGGTTGCCTCAGCCTTTGCAGTTGTCTGGGCAGCTCCGCCCTGATTGCCGGAGCCACATGCTGTTAATGATGCTGCCATTGCCATACCAAGTGCTAATCCAAATAATTTTCTCATTCTTACGTCCTCCTTGATTTATAATAACTTATACAAATCTCTTTTTGTACTGCTCATAGATGCGATCCAGTCCCATTTTTAATGTACTGGTCGGACATCCGATATTCAGGCGGATAAAGTTCTTTCCTTCCTGTCCAAATCCATCGCCTCTGCTTACTGCTACCTGACAATCCCGGATAATGAAATCTGCTAACTCATCCCCGCTTATTCCAAGTCCGCTGCAATCTAACCACATCAGATATGTAGCTTCCGGCTCTACTAAATGGATCTTGGGCATCTTTTCTTTCAGGTAATCCCTTAAAAAATCAACATTTTTTTCCAGATATGGAAGTAACTGCTCCAGATAATCTTCACATTCCCTGTAAGCTGCTACCAATGCTGGGATTGCAGTTATATTCTGTTGGATGCTGCGGTTCATCTTAAACCGTTTATTTAACATATCACGAAGCTTTTCATCCGGAACTACTACAGCTGACGCTCTTAAACCGGCGCAGTTAAAGGTTTTTGAAGGTGCATAGCAGGTAATAATGTTCTTTTGCATCTTCTCATCCCCTAACATTCCCATTGGGATGTGCTTATGTCCATAAAGCATCAGGTCTGAATGGATCTCATCACAGATAATAACGACTCCATTGTCAGAACAAATCTTGGATATCTTATATAATTCTTTCTCTGTCCATGCACGTCCTACTGGGTTATGAGGACTGGAAACAATCATCAGCTTTGCCTTTGGATCCTTTGCCCTGCGCTCTAAATCCTCAAAATCAATGGAATAATGACCATTTTCATAGATCAGGCTGTTGTCGCTGATCTCACGGTGGTTATCTTCTACAGCAAAGCCGAACGGATGATATACAGGTCTGGAAATAATGATCTTATCCCCTTCTTCTGACAATGCCTGTATCATGGTATTAAATACAGGAACGATTCCTGTTGCAAATACCAACCACTTCGGATCTAGCTTCCAACCATGGCGTTTTTCCACCCACTCTGTGGTAGCCTCATAAAAATCAGGTGTTACAAAGGGATAACCATAAATAGGATGCTGCAGCCTTTTGATCACGGCATCTACTACTGGCTGCGGACACCGGAAATCGGTATCTGCAACCCACATCGGCAACGCATCTGGATTTCCTACTCTTGGTCCTACATTATCCCATTTGGAAGAACCAGTATTATGCCGGTCGATCACTTCATCAAAATCGTATTTCACCTTGTTGTCCTCCTTTATGAAAGATCGGGAAGTTCTTTTACCTTTTCTATTTTCAGGATCGTTTCTTCTATTTTCTTTGCTCTGTCTAACGAAAAAGCAACCTGGGCAAGACCTTCAAATTTGTCTGTTTCCTGTTCCTTTGAAAGTGGAACTGCTACACTGCCAGACATGTCATCAATCTGACATACCTTCTTTTCCCCATTTTTCAAAGTAACTGTCATGCGGCTTCCCCAGCGTTTTGGGTAACGCTCTGTAAAGAAGGAATCTGACTTTACAGTCACCGCTTCTGCGATCCGGCGGATCTGTGGATCAGCTACAGAACTGTCACTGAATTCCGCTACAGTGACTTTACCTTTTACAAAGGCTGCTGCGCAGGTATAGGGAATGCTGAATTTGGCTTCCACGCCATTTCCCGGATAATTGGTAAATCCGCACTGGAGTACACCTACCTCATAGGTTTCCACCAGGATGGATGTGATCTCATCCGGTTTTACATGTTCTTCTTTTCTTAATTTTAATGCAGCATCAATAGCATGATGTGTGGTGCGGCAGCAGGGATACGGCTTTTTGTCAATTTCTGTTATTACATACCGCTTTCCAAGGTCCTTGCACAGCTTTCCCATATCAAAGGTGTCACTGACTGCCTGATACAGTCCCCCATCCTTTGCATCCAGAATGTGTTCCGGACCTGTCATTCCGCTAAGAGCCAGGATACATGCCGCTGTACCATTCATAGCCGCTCTTGCCGGATGGAGTTTCTTACAGGTAGAACCTTCTGCCAGAAAAGCCCATAAACCACTGGACTGGGTTCCCGCCATTCCAAAAGCAGAAACCATCTGATCCACATTTAAACCCATAAGCTTTGACACTGCTCCTGCTGCTCCAAAGGTTCCTATAATGCCTGTGGTGTGCCAGCCCCTTTTCCGGTTGCTGGCTACATCCATGGACCAGCCAACACGTCCTAAAACCTCATATCCTGCGATCACCGCTTCCAGAAATGTCTTTCCGTCTGCTCCAAGAGCATCTGCCATTGTCCAGGCTGTTGTAACTACCACGGCCCCAGGATGAGATTTAGAAGCAGTATGTACGTCATCCAGCTCCAGTTCATGAGCCATACAGCCATTGACCATTAAAGCACTGAACAGTCCCAGTGCTCTGCCTTTTGCCCAGGCAGTTGCTTTTTTCCCATTTTTTCCAGGTCCGCACCAATCTTCAAAATTTTCTCCTATACTGTGGATCTGAGGAGACTCTGCTGCTCCAAGAGCTGAGCCAATGGTATCCAGCACACAAAAGCGGGCTGCCTCTGTTACCTTTTCCGGTACTGTTTCCAGTTTCAGGTCATATATAAACTGAGCCAGATCTCTTAACTCTCCAGCCATAGGCTAAATGTCCAGGGAATGGTACTTTTCAATATAATTTAAAAGTCCATCCTCATTTAAGATCTTGATCTCTTTTTCAGAAAGAGTGAACGGAAGAGCAAATTCTTTATCATTGATCTTCTTGATCACACGGTTCTTCACATCAATGAAAAGCTCATCTCCTTCAGCGATCTGGTCTGTATCACATTCAATAATAAGCATTCCATTATTAATGGCATTTCTGTAAAAAATACGTCCGAAGGATTTTGCAAGAACTGCTCCTACGCCTGCTTCTTTAATAATGATAGGAGCGATCTCACGGCTGGAACCACATCCAAAGTTGCGGTCTGCTACAAGGATATCATCTTTCTTTACATTAGGTGCAAAATCAGGTCTGGCATCTTCCAGTACATGTTTTGCGTATTCTTTTGGGTTGGCACGAAGGGAGATCAAACGTCCCGGTGCAATAGAATCGGTGCTGACGTTAGATCCTACTTTCCAGGCTCTTCCCTGAATTGATTCTCTGATCATAGTATTTTTCTCCTTTCTTTTACAATACCGGCCGTTTAATCCATTACTTCTCTTGGATCTGTAATAAATCCTGTTAAAGCGGTGGCCGCTGCTGTAGCCGGACTGGAAAGGTAGATCCTTGCAGTAGGATTTCCCATACGGCCCTTAAAGTTTCTGTTCTGGGTTGCTACTACTACTTCATTATCTGCCGGAATTCCCTGATGAACGCCCATACATGGTCCACAGTTTGGTCCTTCAATGATAGCGCCTGCCTCTGCCAGTGTCAGTAATGTTCCGTCTTTCATGCACTCATGATATACGGAGCGGGAGTTAGGGATCACTAAAAGTCTTGTACCTTTAGCTACTTTCTTTCCCTTTAAAATCTCTGCTGCAATGTGCAGGTCTTCTACACGGCCGTTGGTACAGCTTCCGATATAAATGAGATCTACATGTTCATCCTTGCAGTTCTTTGCCAGATCCACATTTTCCACATAATGTGGTTTAGATACAAGAGGTTCTAACTCTTCTGCATTGATATCGATCACGCGCTCGTAATCTCCGTCACCGTCTGCCTTTACTTCTACGTAATCCTCTTCTCTTCCATAGGCTTTTAAGAACTCTCTTGTATGCTCATCTGTTTCCATAATAGCATTTTTGGCCCCTACATCTACACCCATACTGGTAATAGTAAGACGTCCGTCCATAGACAATGAAGAAATGGTATCTCCTCTAAATTCCAGTGATTTATAGATAGCCTGATCAGATTTAATGATGCTTGCTACCTTTAATATAATGTCTTTTGCATAGACACCTTTTGGAAGTTTACCATGTACATTGATCAAAAATGTTTCCGGCACTTTGATCCAGGTCTGTCCAAATCTGGTAACCGCTACCATATCTGTAGAGCCACATCCTGTTGCAAAACATCCAAAAGCACCGTGTACGGTTGTATGGGAATCTCCGATGATGCAGACGGTTCCACATTTCAGATAGCTTTCATATACGTGGGCGTGTACATGGCCTGTACCGCCTTCTTCCCAGAAACATCCATGTTCGTGAGCATACTGTCTGCAAAGAGCATGTTCATTGGCTACTTCCCTGGTAGACTCAGGACCAAATTCATTGGCAAATAACATATGTTTTGCATTAAATACTGGTTCCTTGTCATAACCTCTCTCTTTCATCAAACGTACCAAAAGAGGTCCGGATCCGTCGTGAAGTGCTGCAAAATCTACATTTACCACAACGGTATCCCCTGCTTTTACAGGATGTCCCACATTCTGGCTGATGATCTTTTCTACAAGTGTCTGACCCATATTTTCTATCCTCTCTTTTTATTTATCACGTTTTAAAACCTGGATAAGAGTAGCTGCATCCGACAGCTGTTCCATTTGTTCTAAAAGCCCGGTAATCTGCTGGATCCGTTCTTCACTGCAATAAGGAGAAAGATTATCCAACAATTTCCGGTTCACAGCTTCCAGATTTAAAGGATTCTGTCTGGTGCCCATTTCATATCTCTGATCCTTTACAAAAGTTCTTCCATCTTTTAATACAACAGTAAGGTATCCAGGAAAATATCCAGGATTATCTTTGCTGTCATCTTCCACACAGAAGATCCGATCCATAAGGTCGCATACCTTAGGATCTTTTGCATATTTCAGATCAATTTCCCAAGGACTGACCCGGTGTTTGATTGCAGCCATAGCTACCACATATGGAAGACTGAATCGCATGATATAATCTGTATCAGGTCTTACCTTTACTTCTCTTGGACTGCATACAATGGCGTAATACCTGCTGGCGATGCGGCACTCTGCATAATCGATATCCTCTGCTGTAAATCCATTTTCTTCCATGAGACTGATCATACAGTCAATGGTAGAATGGGTCATATGACAGACAGGATACAACTTTACAGTGATCTCCGGCGTATGCCACTTTGTTCCAATGTCCGCAAATTCTTCCTCCAAACCATCAATTCCGCCGCAATGTGTCATCCACATTCCAAAACCACCTTCAAATACTTTTACCGGTCCAGTATAGCCATTTCGTGCCAGGCTTAAAGCATAAACTGCACTGTGGGCTGCCCATCCGGGATGGATCTTTTTGGTCCATGTGCCATCATGTAAAAATTCCTGGATTGCTGCTGCCTGGCTTCCGCAAATACCTAACGCATTTACCAGAGTTTCTTTGGTGTCTCCCATAAGCTTTGCTGCCACGCAGGCCGCTGCAAAAGGAGAAGCAATGCCAGTGCCATGATAACCAACGTCATGGAATCTGCCCTTAGCTGCCAGTCCCAGCCGGACGATGATCTCCCAACCGGCTACAATGGCCTCTAACATCTGCTTTCCAGTTGCGCCAACCATTTCTCCTACTGTAAATGCCGTACTGACTACCGCTGCACTTGGGTGGATAATGGCGCCTACATGGGTATCATCATAGTCCATACCATGAATAAGACAGGAATTATAAAGAATGGCATCTGCCAGCATAGCCTTTTCATCTGTTCCCCACAAACTGCATACCTTCTGGGAATTCATTTCCAGGACTGTCTTTTTGACTGCTTTTGCATGGTCCAGATCCTGACACGCCATAGCCACACCGAAGGTATCTGTAAGGAGGAGCTTTCCATGGTCTATCACATCTTTTGGGATATCCTCATAAGTAAGCCCCAACGTAAACTCAGCCATCTGCTCTGATATGGTCTTAGGCTTTTCCAACTTTTCTCACCTGCTTTCCTGTAACTTTTATATTACAAAGTTACTATATCCAGGCATTAAAATCCAATATTCATTTTGACAATTTGCCATAGTTTTTTTGCACGTCACGTTTTTTCTTTGTTAATTTTTCCAACTTTTAAGCAGAATTATCTAAAGTTGCTTGCATTTTTAAGGCAAAAAAAAGCCGACCTTCTTTACTATTTTAAGCAGATCGGCTTTTTCATTTTTTATCTTATTTATCTCCCAACAATTCCCGTATCAGCAGCTGAAGCTGGTAGGCAGCATGAGAAAGAGGATTTTTAGTCAATGAAGCTATCCCAATGGGCCATGATATTTTCTCTTCCGGCTCCAAAAAATAGTGAGGTACATAATTTTTCTTCCGCACCGTACAGCTTTCCGGCACCAGCGTATAGCCCAGTCCACTGTATGCCAGCATGGCGGCATTAAAATTGTTGCTGGTCCTTAAAATAATATGCGGCTCAAAACCTGCAGCTTTAAATACCTGATCACTGACTCCACGGCTCCTCTGGATGGCATAACCCAGAATAAAAGACTGATCCTTAAACTTTTTTATGTCAACATAGGCTTTTCCGTTCTTATAATAACAACAGTTTTTGGCAAAACGGTCATCCATAGGTGCCACCAGCACCAGATGCTCTGTCATCAGATGATCATAGGTAAACCCCTGAGGGATATGATCGCAGCTTACAACTGCAAAATCCAGCCTCCGTTCCAAAAGCCAGTTATAAATATCCCTGGTACACATTTCGTGGATCTGGACCGAAACATTGGGATATCTCCGGTTGAATTCCGGAAGCACATACAATAATGTATCCTGGGAACGGCTGGCTCCCATTGCAATATCGATCTTACCATGATATTGTTCTGCTCCCGCCACGTCAAAGCGGAGGTCATCTTCAATCTTTAATATCTTTCTGGCATATTTCAGACAAAGGTCTCCTTCTCTGGTAAGAACAATTCCCTGAACCCCCGCAGTAAACAATTTACTTCCCAGCTCTTCTTCCAGTTTTTTTATGTTACGGCTGACGCTGTAACGACTGACACCTAACTGGGCAGCTGTTTTTTCTGCTGTACCATAAAAAGCAAATTCCATAAAATATTTCAGCTGTTCTGTATTCATTCTACGCCTCCCGTGCTTTCACGAAGGACTTCGATCAGTTCCCTGGACAGATCACCTATTCCTGCATCTTCCCTGTAAGCAGCTACCAATTTCCATTCTGCATTCCAGTCGGCAGGAAATGTCATACAGATCAAAGGATAAACAGCACTGTAACGCTTATACAGGCTTAAAGGAACAATGGCTGCTCCCAAACCTTCTGTTGCCAATGCTAAAAGGGTAGGCAGATTCATGGCTGTATATTTGATATCCGGCTCAATCTCTGCCATACTGCATATATTTTCTGCCACTGTGCGAAGCTGCTGATCCGATGTAGGCATCAGAAAGCTCTGCTGCTGCATAAACGCCCGATCTACAGTCAGAATCTCTGCACTTTCCTTTTTTTTCTCCGAAAGCACTGCAGGACTCACTGCCAGAACCAGCTCATCTTCAGCAATCGGAACATATGCCAGTTTTTCATTTACAAAAGGATAATGAAGCAGCGCCATATCCAGAGTAGTATCCACTGTCATCTTCTGAAGCTGAAGAGATGTCCGTTCTATGATCCTTAGATCTACATTTGGGTATCTTCTTTTATAATTTTTCAAAAAACCAGTTAAAATGCAGTCTGCCTGTCCGCTTTCAAGCCCTATCTGAATCTTGCCGATCTGATCGCTTCGGTCATTATTCAAATTCTTTTTTAGTTCTTCATAAGCTTCCAGCATTTTATTGGCTGCAGCCATATAATTTTCCCCTGCTTCTGTCAGTCTCACACCATCATGACAGCGATAGAAAAAACTGGCTCCATAATCTTCTTCAATCCGATGAAGGGACTGAGTCAGTGACGGCTGGGCAATAAACAATTTTTCTGCTGCTTTTGTAATATTTCCACATTCTGCTATAGTAGCTATGTATTTATATTCTTTATCTGTCACTTTTCCCCTCCATGTTGATAGGTTTAATTACTATTATAACTGATTTTATACTGATAGCAATGGAATGTTTTGAAAAAAACAGTTTTTTTATTTCTTTATCACTTTTTCAGCAACAAAAAGCCCCATTGTTCAAAGATTAACAATGAACAATGGGGCTATCAATTCTATCTTACCGCAGAGCTCTATGGCTCTATATTTCTGATTAGTACATTCCGCCCATATCAGGTGCAGCCGGAGCAGCCGGAGCTGGTTCCTTAATGGTTGCTACTACAGACTCAGTGGTCAGCAGAGTGGATGCAACGCTGTTTGCATTCTGTAATGCGCTTCTTGTAACCTTAACAGGATCCAGGATACCTGCTTCGATCATATTTACAAAAGTTTCATTGTAAGCATCAAAGCCTTCACCAACTGGGGACTCTTTTACCTTGTTTACGATAACAGCGCCTTCCAGACCAGCGTTTGCTACAATGTGGAACAGAGGAGCTTCCAGAGCCTTTAAGATAATCTTAGCACCGGTCTTCTCATCACCTTCCAGAGTATCAACAACCTTCTGAACATCAACAGTAGCATGTGCATAAGCAGAACCGCCGCCTGCGATGATTCCTTCTTCAACAGCTGCACGGGTTGCATTTAATGCATCTTCCATACGAAGCTTAGCTTCCTTCATCTCAGTCTCAGTAGCAGCACCTACACGGATAACAGCTACGCCGCCAGCCAGTTTAGCCAGACGCTCCTGTAATTTCTCTCTGTCGAAATCGGAAGTAGTTTCAGCAATCTGCTTACGGATCATAGCAACTCTTGCTGCGATCATTTCCTTGCTGCCGTTTCCGTCAACGATAACTGTGTTCTCTTTCTGAACCTTAACAGATTTTGCACGGCCTAACTGCTCCATAGTAGCATCCTTCAATTCCAGACCTACTTCCTCGGAGATAACAGTACCGCCAGTTAAGATTGCGATATCCTGCAGCATTTCTTTTCTTCTGTCGCCGTATCCAGGAGCCTTAACAGCAACTACATTGAATGTACCTCTTAACTTGTTAACGATCAGGGTTGTAAGAGCTTCGCCTTCTACATCTTCAGCGATGATCAGCAGTCTTGCTCCCATCTTTACGATCTGCTCAAGGATTGGCAGGATTTCCTGGATGTTGGAGATCTTCTTGTCTGTGATCAGAATGTATGGATCATCCAGATTTGCTTCCATCTTATCCATATCGGTGCACATATATGCAGACAGGTAACCTCTGTCAAACTGCATACCTTCTACCAGGTCAAGCTCAGTCTTCATAGTCTTGGATTCCTCGATGGTGATAACACCGTCTTTGGAAACCTTTTCCATAGCATCTGCTACCATGGTTCCTACTTCATCATCAGATGCAGAGATTGCTGCTACTCTTGCGATCTGTGCCTTGCCGCCTACTGGCTGGCTCATCTTCTTAATAGCTTCTACTGCTGCATCTGTAGCTTTCTTCATACCCTTTCTTAAGATGATCGGGTTAGCACCTGCAGCCAGGTTCTTCATGCCTTCGTTTACCATAGCCTGTGCCAGTACAGTTGCGGTAGTAGTACCATCACCAGCTACATCATTGGTCTTAGAAGCAACTTCCTTGATCAGCTGAGCACCCATGTTCTCAAATGGATCTGCCAGTTCGATCTCTTTTGCAATAGTAACACCATCATTTGTGATTAATGGAGCACCAAAAGACTTATCCAGAACTACGTTGCGTCCTTTCGGTCCTAAGGTTACACGAACTGTATCTGCTAACTGATTTACGCCTGCTTCCAGTGCCTTGCGGGCTTCTACACCATATTTAATCTGCTTTGCCATGATTATTTACCTCCAAACGATCTATTTCGTATTTATATTTACTATACGGGAAACGCGAACTCCGCTGCGCTGCGTTTGCGTAGCGAAAAATGCCTCTGGCATTTTTCTTTACTCTACCACTGCTAAAATATCGCTCTGCTTTACGATCACGTATTTTTCTTTCTCTAACTCTACTTCTGTACCTGAGTACTTGGAATAGATAACTTTATCTCCAGCCTTAACCTGCATGGTAACTTCCTTACCATCAACTACACCGCCCGGGCCTACTGCGATTACTTCTGCCTGCTGTGGTTTTTCTTTTGCTGCACCTGGAAGAACAATACCGGATGCTGTGGTCTCTTCTGCAACTAACTGCTTTAATACAACTTTGTCAAATAATGGAACTAACTTCATAACTGGATTCCTCCTTGATCGCCATTCTTATTTTTCTACCTGCAGCTTTAACTTTTGCTGCTTCTTTCGCTCACAATGTAAGTTATAGCACCGATTGTTAGCACTGTCAAGTTCTGAGTGCTAATTTTTTAAATTTATCTCTTTATTTTGTGAATCTTTTGTTTTTTCATTTTTTTTAGTTCCTTTTTTTTGATGTTCGTATTACAATATAAGAATCAGACATACTAATGCATAAATTCAGACAAAGTTTACCAATCTAAGAAAGAAGGGGGTATTTGTATGGCTAAGAGAGGTTTTGGAAAATTTGTGGCATTTGCAGCGATCTCCGGTGCTGTAGCTGCTGGTGTTTCCTATGTACTCCAGTATAAGATCTATCATAAAGAGCTTGATAAGGATTTCCGTGAATTTGAAGAGGACGAAGAAGAGGATGCTACTCAGGAAGAAACCTTCGATCCACGCAAGTTAAACCGCAATTATATTTCCTTAAATTCCAGCAAAGACGAATTCAAAATGGCTGCCAAGGATATGGCTGCTGCTACAAAAAATGTATTAAAGGATGCCGGAAACCTGTTTTCTGATACAGCACATGAAGCTGTTTCCGCTGCTGTTGATACAGCACATATTGCGATCCATTCCATGAAAACTAAAAAGGATGATCTGTTTGAAGCCGACACCAAGAAGGCCGGTGACGTTACAGAAGATGAATTTTTAGATGATGATTATGTAGATGACGATGATCTTTATGATTATGCCCGTCTGGACCGTTCCGCTGACGAAGACAATGGTATTTCCGTTTCCGTTAATGCTGATGCAAGTGAAGAACTGACAAAAGAAGAGGCAGAAGAAGATGCTGCATCAGATGCTGCTGCAGACGAAGAAGCTGGGAAAACTGCTGAAGCGGTTGCTGAGCCTGTAAAAGAAACTGCCACCATTGAAGAAGATACTCTGTAATCGCGCTTCAAAAACACATATAATACCAAACAGGGACTGCCGCTTATGACAGTCCCTTTCTATATTTGCGGGTCACCCGTATTAAATTTCCCGCATCTAACGGTTTTGTCAGATGTTCATTCATTCCCGCCTGGCGGCATTTCTCTACATCTTCCTCATAACTGCTTGCAGTAAGGGCAATGATCGCCACTTTTTTAGCATCCTCCCGTTCCAGTTCCCGGATCTTTTGGGATGCCTTAAATCCATCCATTACCGGCATTACAAGATCCATTAAGATCACCTGTATCTCCCCCGGCGCAGATGCTTTAAAACGTTCCAGCGCTTCTTTTCCATTCCATGCTTTTATTACCTGCATTCCCTCTTTGCGCAGGATAAATTCCGCGATCTCCATGTTCAGTTCATTATCTTCTACTAAAAGAATTTTCTGTCCATGTACAGATGCAGGATGTTTCTCTTCTTCCTTTTTTTCTTCATCCATAATAAAAGTAAGACGCACTCTGCAAAAAGCCTGATCACCCTCATCATGTGAAAAATGGAATTCACCCTTCATCAGCCTTGTAAGCCCCATGGCTGCTGCAAGTCCCTGTTCATTTTTTCTGTAGGAACTTCTTGTATCTGTACAAACAAATTCAAAGCGGGCTTTTCTTCCGCTTGCACCGATCTCCCTGCAGAAAAATGTCACCTGATCTCCATCACGGTTATCTTTAATAGCACTTTCCACAATATGGGTCAGTATTTCCTTCAGATGAACCGGACTTCCATACACTCTCCAGTGATTTCCTTCCGGCTCCCGGCTGCAAAACAGGATACCACGTTCTTTTGCAATGGGTTCTGCCCACTGTTTTACCTCATCTAACAGCTTTCTCAGATCAAAGGATCTCTCTTCTAAAACTACTGTCCCTGATTCCAGACGGTCCAGATCCACCATATCTGAGAGCAATTCCAGAAGCCTTTGTGATGTATCCCACACTTTTTTTCGGATCTGCCTCTGCTTCTCCAGGTCCTGGTCATACTGATCTCCCATCTCTAAGGATCCGCGGATATCATTTACCAGCATATGGATATCATAATTTAAACGTTTTAAGAGATCTGACTTTGCTGCATTGGCCCTTTCTTCCTTACTGGCTGAGATCAGAATCTTATCCTGACACGCCATTTCACGTATAGCCTGCTCTTTCTCTTCTCTTGTACGGATCCAGAAGAAAAGCAGTCCAAAAAAGGCATAAAGGCTGACTCCGTAAAACAGTGCAATACTCCTTAAATAAAATACTGCCTCAGAAGGATAAAATACATACAGGTCATAATCGCCCTCATGATCCATACTTCCATAATAAGAAGAGCCATAATAGCGCAGGGACAGAAGTTTTCCCGGCTGTGCTCCTTCTTTTATTTCGCTGATAAAAGGTGCCTTATCCAGTTCTCTTCCCCTGTAATCGCCATAGTTAGAGCAAAGTACCCTCTCTTTATTGCAGATCAGGATCACGCCTTTCATCTCTAACTGACTGTCTGTAAGCAGCCCTTCCACATAGGTACGGACTGCTTCTTTCGACTGATCTCCCTCTACAGATCCCATCAATCCATCAAAGTCACGGCATTTTTCTTTTAAAAATGCCAGCGTTTCCCCTGCATATGAAACCACTCTGTTTTTTCCAATATTGGTAAAAAGAATAAACACAGAAACAAGCAAAACAATTCCCAAACTTAAGAATATCCTGTTTCTTTTCACTTTTTCGTCTCCTCTTCTATCTCCTCTGACAAGTTTGGAAAAAGATCCTCATTTTCCTTTTTTTTGAATCCGGACTGCAGTTCTTCCTTCAGTCTGTCCTGGATATCTGTAAGACATTCTAACAAAAGGGGATTAAATGCCCCACATTCTCCCTTTAAGATCATGCCAATGGCTGTTTCGTGAGAAAATGCCTTTTTATACACACGTTCAATAACAAGAGCATCATATACAGCCGCGATGGATACTACCTGAGCTGAGATCGGTATCTCTTCTCCTTTTAAGCCATCCGGATACCCCTTTCCATCATAACGTTCATGATGCCATCTGCAGATCTGGTAAGCCACCTGCACCAGTTTCTCATTCTGATATAATTCAATACTCTTTAACATGGAAGCACCGATCAGCGTATGGGTTTTCATGATCTCAAATTCTTCTTTGGTCAGCCGTCCTGGTTTATTCAGTATCTTCTCATCGATCCCTATTTTTCCGATATCATGAAGGGCAGATGCTGTTGTGATCAAAAACTGATCCGACCACATAAGATGATACTGATCCGTCTTCTGCATCAGCCGCTCTAACAGCATACCTGTAATAATATTGATATGTAAAACATGGCTTCCGCTTTCTCCATTTCGAAACTCTACGATCTGACTTAAGATGCTGATCATCATCTGGTTATTTTTCTCTTTTTCCTGAATCTGGTCTGTTACCAGGCTGATCAGGCGGCGCTGCTTTGCATACAATTTAATGGTATTAAACACTCTCTGATGCACAACCTGTGCATCAAAAGGACGGCTGATATAGTCAGAAGCCCCCATTTCATAAGCTCTTCTGACATAAGCAGCGCCATCTTCGCTGGAGATCATGATCACCGGTGTATCTTCGATCCAGTGATTCCGGTTCATCAGTGCCAGCACTTCAAAGCCATCCATCACCGGCATATTAATGTCCAAAAGGATCAGCGAGATCCCTGTTCCGTACAGTTTCAGCAGGTCAATACATTCTTCTCCGTTTGTCGCCTCTAATATCCGGTACTCTTCTTCCAGGACCACTGTAAGGATCTCCCTGTTCATCTGAGAATCATCTACAATAAGGATCTGCTGCTGTTCTTTCACCTCTGCACTGTCAATACCGGAACCTTCCGTTACTGACATATTTTTCCGGTTCTTTGCCTGATACATCAGGCCATCTGCCCGCCCCACAGCACTTTCAATGGTTTCGTTGTCAGCAAGGACTCCTCCGATACTTACAGACAGACGAAGTTTTACATACCCGGGAACCTCCGCCTCATAAACCATATCACGTATCTGTTTTAATTTTTTAGAGAAAATTGCCTCTTCCACATCTGGAATGATCAGAAGGAACTCATCTCCGCCGTAACGGATCAGGATATCCGTTTTTCGGATGCATTTACGGATAATACTTACTACTGTATTAAGGACCAGATCTCCTGCATTATGGCCGCAGGCATCATTGTACAGCTTAAAATCATCCAGATCGATCATCGCCACACCTGCATGGCTTCTCACTTTCCGGATACGGTCTTCATAATATCTCCGGTTATAGGCACCTGTAAGAGCATCCAGATAAAGTTCTTCATTATAACCTCTTACTTTGGCTACCAGCTGTTCCCTTGCATTTTCAGAATCATCCGGGGTATCATCCAGAACATTTAACATTTCAACCACATAGGGCTGTCCATCGATCTCCACATACCGTGAAATCTTCTGATATACCCTGGAATCCACGTATTCCAGTCTGGTCTTCTGGCATCGCTCCCTGAACGCTTTTAAGGAAAGTGAATTTTTTTCTTTTTCCAGACGTCTGATCGCTTCTATATCTAAAAGCCTTACCTCTGTAAATACATCTCCTAAATAATCGAGCATTTCCTCTGCCTGTTTTTTCGTCAAAACGGCGTTGAACTTCATCTGCTTCTCCTTTTTAAGCCAAATCCGGCCTCTGTCACTTTATCGTCCGTCACTAAAGGTATTCCACATTTTTGGTATTATTATAATCTATTATCCCCATACTTGTCCATATTTCTGAACTACTCTCAGGATCTTTTTATGTTCATTTTTATTCCCAGCCTAAAAGATTCATCCACATAAGCTGATCTATCTGGTCATCTGCAATCACGTAAGCATGGCTGACTGAATCTGAGGACATAAGCTGGTATTCTCCCATATCCTCTAAGTGGGTCCAACGATCATCTAACTGTATCTTTCCCTGAGAAATAAGCAGGCTCCAGTGTGAAAGGGTATTGTCACTGCCTTTCACCTCATAGGTGATCATCCCTTCCATCTGATCATCTGCAAATTCTCCTGTTTTTACTGCCCATGTATACTCTCCCTGAGGTACATTTTCGTAATAACAGTAACCGGTCGTTCCCTTTCCGTTCATTTTTCCATTTTCCCATATACCATAAGAATAATTGTATCTTGGGCTGTCTACATTAATAAACTGAAGGGCAAGACACATTCCCTCTGGATATCCATTTTGATAACTTCCATAAAATATGATCTCCGGCATGGTAAACACCAGTCCAGTACCATCGATTTCTCCGGAAACGCTGCTTCCATCATAAAGAAAACGCTGTCCCTCAAACGTCCCATAAAACATTTCAGTAAGGACTTCCTGCTTTTTATCTAACAATTTAGCAGCCTGCGGCATGTCTTTTGATTCCATAAAGTTATAAATGTCCTTTAACAGCTGCTTCTGATCCTCTGGCAGATTTTCGTATTTGGACTGTAATGGATCTGTTTCCTCTGCCGCCTTTTCTTCTGTACTTTTTTCTTCTGTACCGTCTAAATCTACAGCCTTTGTCGTTTCCAGGATGTCCGCTATCTTCTGGATGTCAATCTGTGCATTTCTTTCCTGCTCTGCTTCCCAATTTTCCACTATTGGCTGGTTTCCCATTCCAAGAATTCCCGCCATCGGCAGTATCAGTACGAAAGAAACTGCCACTGCCAGCCATTGTTTTGTTAATCGATTTCCAATTTTTTCCAGTTTTGTAGTCAGTCTCATATGACTATCACCTTCTATCCCATTATGCTCAAAATCCTTACAGGCAAG
Source organism: uncultured Clostridium sp. (assembly GCA_900543885.1). Lineage (GTDB taxonomy): Bacteria > Bacillota > Clostridia > Lachnospirales > Lachnospiraceae > Enterocloster. The sequence continues at coordinate 15,337 of UQTA01000021.1, read as the reverse complement.
CTTGTATTGGATTTTAAGCCCATTTTCCCTATATCATATCCACGCCTGTATCAGACGTTTACAGCCTTCTAATATTTCTTCTTCTTTTAAACTTGCATAACCTAATATAACAGTAGACGGAAAGCGCTCTTTATCTTCTCCAATAACAAAATCACTCATTCCATACACCCGCACACCAGCCTTTGCCGCAGCTTCTACCAGCTGCTTTTCCGACATTTGCTTTTTATGGGTCAGAAGCACATGAATGCCGGCATATTCTCCCTGTATGTTAAAAAATGGTTCCAGTTCTCTTAAACCATTCAAAAGAGTATCATGCTTTCCTTTATAAACTGCCCTCATCCGGTTTAAATGACGTTCATAATAACCTTCCGTAATAAAGTTAGTCAGGATATTCTGGTCAACCCGTGATACTGTGCAGGCATAAAAACCTGCTTTTTCCCGATACAGCGCTAAAAGCGGCTCTGGAAGAACCATAAAACCAACACGGATCGCCGGGGCAATGGATCGTGAAAAAGTTCCCATATAGATCACCTTCTGGTCATCATCCATTCCCTGCAGCGCCGGGATCGGGCGTCCTTTGTAACGAAATTCACTGTCGTAATCATCTTCGATGAGATAACGTCCCTCTTTCTCTTTTGCCCATTTCAAAAGTTCCTGACGCCGTTTGATGGGAATAATGATACCCGTAGGATACTGATGAGAGGGCATTACATAAGCAATACTGGCCTGCGTCTTCTCAAGTTCTTTAACATTCATCCCCAAATGATCCATAGGCACAGGAAAAATAGGATGTCCCAGACTTTCAAACACGCGAAACGCCTGTTTATAAGTAGGATTTTCCAGTGCGATCCCTGTATTTCTTCCGATCAGCTGGGAAAGAAGCATCAAAAGATACTCACTTCCGGCTCCTACTAATATCTGCTCTGGCCGGCAGTGAACTCCTCTGGCCGATTGAAGATAATCCCGAATCGCCTGACGCAGACTGTATTCTCCCTGGGCATTTCCCACTGCAAACATATCTTTATTATCATCCACCAGTGTATTTTTGCTCAGTTTTCTCCATGCATTAAAAGGAAAACTATCCAGATCAATACCTCTTGGAGAAAAGTCTACTTTACAGGCAGGTCGGTCTAAGGTCTTCTTTTCTTCTTTTTCCTCTGAGATCCCATGGTATTTTACTTCCACCAGTTCATCGATCTGACAGACAAAATATCCCTTACATGGAAGTGCTTCTATATAACCTTCTGAAAGCAGCTGCTCATAAGCCAGCTGTGTCGTACTTCTGCTTACATGGAGATTCTCCCCAAGAGTTCTGGTGGAAGGCAGTCTGCTTCCTGCACGAAGTCTTCCTGCACGGATCTCTTCTTTGATGTAGTTGTATATCTGTTCATAAAGAGGAATACTGTCTTTATTCACGATCGGCACCATTAATTCCATGGAAGTTTCTCCTTTTATCACTGATGTACTCTCGGCTGCAAAAGCAGGTGCATGAAAGATTCCGAGAGTACATACTGTTTTTTCGGTCACTCAAGTTTCTCCGTAAATGATCCATCACAAAGGGGCTGTTGCAAAATGCAGCAGCGCTTTTCTGCTATCCAGTTGTTCTGCCTCTTCGAGACATCTGTGCGGGCAGAGCGGACTTTGGTCCGAACTGAACGCACAGATGTAACGAGAAGCTGTGCAGACAACGGATGCAGAAAAATAGAGGCTGTATTTTGCAACAGCCCCTATTTCCTTACTTCACTTTATTATTTAGGTAGCTTGAAAGAACTCTTCAGAGAAACGATCCTGTTAAATACCGGATTTTCTTTGGTGCTGTCCTTGCAGTCTGCACAGAAATAACCGTTTCTCACAAACTGGAAACTATCATAACTTTCCGCCTCTGCAAGAGCAGGTTCGCCGTAGCATTCTTTTAATATGGTCAGAGAATTTGGATTTAAGTTCAAAGTTCCATCTGCATTTAACTTACCCTTTTCCTCATCAACGATATTCTCATAGAGACGGCACTCGATCTTCTTTGCAGTTGGCACTGCTACCCAGTGAATGGTTCCCTTTACCTTTCTGCCTTCAAAACCAGAACCACTCTTTGTCTCAGGGTCATAAGTTCCATGTACTACTGTTACGTTGCCATTTTCATCCTTTTCGCAGCCTGTACATTTTACAAAATAAGCGCCCATCAGACGTACTTCATTTCCTGGGAACATACGGAAATATTTCTTAGGCGGTTCTTCCATAAAATCTTCTCTTTCGATATATACTTCGCGGCTGAACGGAACCTTTCTGCTTCCCAGCTCTGGATTTTCCAGGTTGTTTGGAACATCCAGCTCCTCTACCTGGCCTTTCGGATAATTATCGATCACCAGTTTTACAGGATCTAAGACAGCCATCATACGGGCTTTTTTAAGCTTTAAGTCTTCACGGATGCAGTATTCAAGCATTGCATAGTCAACAGAGCTGTTTGCCTTTGAAACGCCAACTAACTCTACAAAACGCTTGATAGACTCTGGTGTATAGCCTCTTCTGCGCAGTGCAGCAATGGATACCAGACGTGGATCATCCCAGCCATCTACGATACCATCTTCTACCAGCTTTTTAATATAACGCTTTCCTGTAACTACATTGGTCAGATACAGCTTTGCAAACTCGATCTGGCGAGGCGGATTCTCAAATTCGCACTCTCTTACTACCCAGTCATACAGAGGACGATGATCCTCAAATTCCAGAGTACAGATAGAGTGAGTAATATGCTCTACTGCATCCTCAATCGGATGAGCAAAATCATACATCGGATAGATGCACCATTTGTCACCTGTATTGTGATGATGCATATGGGCTACACGGTAAATAACCGGATCTCTCATGTTGATGTTAGGAGAAGCCATGTCGATCTTTGCACGAAGAACTTTCTCACCATCCTGATATTTGCCTTCCTTCATCTCCTCAAAAAGACGCAGGTTCTCTTCGATGGAACGGTTTCTGTATGGGCTTTCCTTACCTGGAGTATTAAAATCGCCTCTGTACTCTCTGATCTGCTCTGCACTTAAATCGCAGACAAATGCTTTTCCCTTTTTAATAAGGAAAACTGCACACTCATACATTTTTTCAAAATAGTTGGAAGCGAAGAACAGTCTGTCCTCAAAATCTGCTCCCAGCCACTTTACATCTGCCATAATGGACTCAACAAACTCACTCTTTTCCTTGGTGGGGTTTGTATCGTCAAAACGCAGATTGAATTTTCCGCCGTATTTCTGTGCCAGTCCATAGTTTAAAAGAATAGACTTGGCATGTCCGATATGCAGATAGCCATTTGGTTCCGGCGGGAAACGTGTCTGGACATGATCATAAACCCCTTCTGCCAGATCCTTATCAATTTCCTGCTCTATAAAGTTCTTAGAAACCGGCTCTTTTTCTTCGGTCTCTACTACAATATCTTTCTCTGCCATAACTGCTCCTCCGTGATCTCTCGTCATAATTATTTAAAATCATATCACATTTTTTGATTGTAGTAAAGCCGCAGCTTTACGATCATTTTTATTGATATTTACATAAAAATGAAATAAAATGGCTATAAACCAGAATACAGCATAATGAAACGGAGTCATTTGAACATGAAAGCAGAAAATACACTAAAATCCTCTACTAAAAAGAAAACTGCCTATCTGTCAAGGCTTTGCATGACAGTTTTTACCATATTGCTCATTCTTCTTTTCTTTTTTATCATGTCATTAGTAAGCAAGATCCAGGGCACCGCCAGAGTCGTCAATTATGCCGGCCTGATCCGTGGAATGACGCAGCGTATCATCAAGCTGGAGATCACCGGAAGTCCTCAGGACGGAATGATTGCTGATATTGACGCTTTTATTAACGGTCTGGAAAAGGGCAACAGTGAATTAAATCTGGTACGCCTGGATGATGCTGATTTCCAGGCAAAAATGCAGGAACTGGATGCCTATTTCTCCCAGTTAAAAATGGAGATCGCAAAGGTACGAACACAAGATTATCGCCAGACGGATATTATCAACAAAAGTGAGCGTTTTTTTAATATCTGTGATGAAGCAACCGGTCTTGCTGAGGTTTATTCCCAGAAAAAAGCGACTCAGTTAGACCAGCTGGAAAAAATCGTATTCGCAGACATTGCAGGACTCCTTATCCTTATTGCCGCAGAGCTTATTAAAACTTTGCGCTACGCCGCTTTAAACCGCCTGCTCCAAAGCAAAGTATATCTGGACGAAGCTACAAACCTTCCTAATAAAAATAAGTGCGAAGAACTTTTAAATGCACCAGATCCCATTCCTGATGATTCATTTGCCGCAGTATGCGTATTTGACTTAAATAACCTGCGTATCATCAACAATACCATGGGACATGAAATGGGTGATGCTTATATCCGCTCTTTTGCCGACCAGCTGCGTCTGGCAGTCCCTGAAGGCCAATTTGCCGGAAGAGATGGGGGAGATGAATTTATCGCCATTTTCAAAGATACAGAAAGCAGTGCGGTCCATAACAGTCTCCATAAGCTGAAAAAACTTTGCAGTGATTATTCAGAAGCTCATCCGGACATGCCCATCAGCTATGCGGCCGGATATGCCACTTCAGAAGATTTTGAAAAAAGCACACTGCGGGAACTGTTTCGCTATGCAGATAAAAATATGTATATTGACAAAAACCGGGCAAAACTGGAGGAAGCAGCAAAAGAAAAGGAACTTCATTTAAAACTGCTCTCTTCTGTACGTGAACAAGGCTTTCATTTTTTACACTGCATCTACTGTGATGCCCTGACAGACCAATACAAAGTACTGCGGGCCGGTTCTGATTTCTTTCTGGCAGATGACGGAAGTTACTCCGGTGCTGTAGAACAGATCCTTACCAGGCTGTCCCTTGCGGATAATGGAAAAAGCCTGCGAAAACAGCTGCAGCTGGAAACCTTAAATACAACGCTGACCCTTACTTCATCTCCCATCCGCCTGTTCTGCCAGTACAGTGATGGAGATATCTTTCATCGCGGCAGACTGACTTTACTTTTTTTAGATGCCAATGACTCCGGGCAGCTGCATCATTTTATCCTTGGTTTTGAAACTTTCCAAAATATAGAAAATTCTAAAACAGATGAAAAATCTCAGCTGAGCCAGTATTATGAACAAATGAAGCAGTCTATCCTGGAGAATGGAAACTATGTAGACGCTTTGCTGGAATCTGCCCAGGCCGTCTATTCTGTGGATCTGACCAATGACTGTCTGGAAAAGATTTTCTATCACACCACAAAGAAGAAAGCCGACCTGGATATTTCCCTTCCCTGCTCCTATGATGAATACTGTGAAAAGCAAAGTCAGTTCGTTACAGAAGATACACAGGAAAATTACCGGATCGTAGATTCTTCTTCTAAACTTTTAGAGCGTTTTCATTCCGGTGCAAAGCAGGTTACGGTTGAATACCAGGAACAAAATCAACAGGGCCAGATCTACTGGCTGCAAAAAACCGTACTTATGTCGCAGGATACTGTTTTTAACAATGAAACTGGAACAGAAAGCACAGTTATACACGGCATGATCTTATTTAAAAACACTTCTGTTTTCCATGAAAAAGAACTACAGGAAAATAAACGCCTTCAGGTAGCTTTTGAGGCGGCAGACTCTGCCAGCAAAGCAAAAACAGAATTTCTCAACCGCATGAGCCATGATATACGCACACCCATCAACGGAATCATGGGAATGCTGGAGATCATCCGAAAAAACCGAGAAGATCATGAACGGGTGGATGACTGTCTGGAAAAGATACAGGTCTCTTCCCGTCATCTGTTAGCTCTTGTCAACGACGTATTAGATATGAGCAAGCTTGAAGCTGGTCAGGCGTCTTTTGAAGCTGTAGATTTTGATATTTCCCAGCTGATGCGGGATGTTTCCTACCTGGTAAAAGCCCAGATACTGGATATGGAGCTGACCCACCGGGCCCACAGGGAAAATATTCAGCACACTCTGCTCTTGGGCTATCCACTGCAGCTGCGCCAGATCCTGCTGAATCTTTTCAGCAATGCCATCAAATACAATAAAAAGGGCGGCTTTATTGATACCACCGCAAAGGAAGTATCCTTCGACGGCGAAACCGTGATCTATGAATTTTCTATTACAGATACCGGCATCGGAATGAGTGAATCTTTTGTAAAAAACCAGCTGTTTGAACCTTTTACACAGGAAAAATCAGATGCCCGCACCCAGTATAAGGGCACCGGACTTGGGATGTCCATCGTAAAAAAACTGATCCAACAAATGAGTGGAACCATTCAGGTAGAAAGCAAACTGGGAAAAGGAACTACTTTTACATTCAGACTGCCGTTTAAACTGGCAAAAGGAGAAAAGACAGAGAATGTTGCTGGATCTGCATGTGAAACAGGGAAAGAGCTGGATGGTATCCATATCCTTTTAGTAGAAGACAATGAGATCAATATGGAAATCGCTGAATTTTATTTAACTGACCGGGGAGCTGCTGTTTCCAAGGCTTGGAACGGAAAAGAAGCACTGGAGAAATTTGAACATTCCAAAGAGGGAACCTATGATATGATCCTTATGGATGTGATGATGCCTGTTATGGATGGTTTAGAGGCCGCTGAAAGAATACGCGCCTTAAAGAGACCCGACGGAGCAGCTATCCCTATTTTGGCTATGACCGCCCAGGATGCAGCCAGCGTTGCCAGCCAGTGCCGCCAGGCAAAGATCAATGGGTATATTTTAAAACCAACTGATCCGGATCAGCTGACAAAGGAGATTTTAAAGCAGCTGAAACGTTCCTGAAAGTTTTTTGACTTTTTTTCATTTTCCCGTTGACAAAAACTATTCCCCATGATAGTATATATGAGGTTCGCTTCTGACGAACAGAAAATGCTGCTGTGGCTCAGTCGGTAGAGCGTCGCATTGGTAGTGCGGAGGTCACGGGTCCGATTCCCGTCAGCAGCTCTTTCTTTGAAAGTGCCGGATCCTTGATTTTTCAAGGTGTCCGGCTTTTTATATATTCCATATTCAAGTAAGAATCATTTTCATCCATTCAAGACTTTTGGGATTAATTCAATATCTTCCCCAGTTTCTTTTGCAATATCTTCTTCCGACCTTCCAGAAAGATATAGATGAAAGATTTTTCTTGCTTGTTCTATCCCTTGTTCAATTCCTCGTTTTACGCCCTCTTCCATTCCAATTTTCATGCATTCTTCTCTAAACATTCTCTTTACTTTTTCTTCGAGCACTAATGTTTCCAGCTCCAGGCTTACATGATCTGACTTTTTTGCATAAAGACTGGAATCCTCTCTGCTTTGTTTTTGGAATTTTAAGCATTGAAGATTTCTAAGATTTTTACAAAAGAAAATGGCGAATGCCTTTAGAATTGCTAGAAATATCATGCTTATCCTTACTATAGCATTTTACAATCATTTAGGCAAAAAAAGGGGGGAAAGCAAATTAAAAGGCTGCTGCGAAGCGCAGAAAACGGAGGAAGAAAAATGGAGGCTGTATTTTGCAACAGCCTCCTCAATCCTGTATTCACACTATTGGTAATTTATCGGATAAAATTGGTTTTTATCTTATCTTCTGCTTCTGGAACAGCCACACCGGCCTTCTTTCCTGCTTCAATACACTTTAACAGCCATGCCATGTTCTTTCCCAGGATACGCATGATCTGAATGCCTTCTTCGTCTTTCATCACTTCTTCCGGTGTATTTCCATGTACCATATTCCAGTAACAGGATGACACAACCGGCATCTGATGATAGGAGAAATATTTTGTGAGCACATCTAAAGTTGCAGTCGTTCCAGCTCTTCTGGCAGATGCCACAGCTGCTGCCGGTTTATAGAACATATCTTTTCCTGCTACAGATGCCAGACGGTCCATGAATTCGATGATCTGACCGGTCGGGGATGCCCAGTAAACAGGGGAACCTACTACTAATGCGTCAGATTCTTTTAATTTAACTGCTGCCGCTTTTACATTTTCCATATCTGGATCACCCGCCTGGAATACTTCTGCGTCAATGCCTTCTGCCTTTAATGTATCGGCAACTACATTCAAAGCTGTGTAGGTGCAGCCATTCTTTCTTGGGCTTCCATTTAATAATAAAACCTTCATTTTCATTTCCTCCTCATGTATATTTTCCCGGACCTGGCCCCATAAACGAAACCCGGTTCCGAATGAATATCATACGTAAATATGCTATAAAATACCTTCGTAACCTGCTCTTAGTATATCACAGGAAGCGTCAAATTTTTCTTTTTCTTCATCAGTCAGTGACAACGGCAGGATCCTCTGCACCCCATTCTGATTCAGGATACATGGAACGCCAGTAAATACATCCCTCTGGTCATATTCCCCACGCAGCATGGCAGAAACAGTGAGAACACTGTGTTCATCTCCTAAAATAGCCTTGGTAATACGGGTCAGAGCCATACCAATGCCATAATAAGTCGCTTTCTTGGCTTCAATGATCTTATAGGCTGCCGTGCGCACCTCTTCCTCAATTCGGAATAAATGTGTTGTCAGGGAAGATTCCAGTTCCCGGTCCAGTTCTAAAATGGATTTTGTCGCCAGAAATGCCTGGCTCCAGGGAACAAATTCACTGTCCCCATGTTCTCCCATAACATAAGCGTGGATATTTCTGGGATCCACCTGTAAAAACTCTCCTAAAAGATAACGAAGTCTTGCTGTATCTAAGGCCGTACCGCTTCCCAAAACCCGCCGGGGATTAAAACCAGACAACGTACATGTAATACGTGTCATAATATCCACAGGATTCGTAGCTACTAAAAAGATCCCATTAAACCCGGAAGCTGTTACCGGTTCAATGATAGAGCGGAACACCTGGGTATTTCTCTTTAAAAGATCCAGCCTTGTCTCTCCCTGTTTCTGGGCAACTCCCGCAGCTACTACCACCAGATCTGCATCCTGACAGTCTTGGTATTCCCCTGCATATATCTTCATGCTGGAACCGGCAAACGCAAGACCATGATTTAAGTCCATAGCCTCTCCCTCAGCCTTGTTTTTATCCACATCTATCAGTACCAGTTCATCACATACAGACTGATTCAAAAGGCAGTATGCATAACTCATGCCTACCATTCCCGTTCCCACAATGACGATCTTTCTTTTATCTGTTTTCATAAAAACTCCTTCCTGAATAAGCATTCTCTATTCAGCAAGGAATTTTCAGGATCTATAATCTGATCTATAATCTTGCCAGCTTCTTCTCCATCAGCTCTGTATTGCTGCTGTAGATAATTGCTGTATCCTTGCTGATCACATTTTGTCTGTAAAGAGCAAGGAGGCTGTTGTCCATGGATACCATTCCTTCTTCCTGGGAGGTGGCAATGATACCGTCGATCTGATGGGTCTTTGACTCGCGGATCATATTTCTGATGGCATTATTTAAGAACATGATCTCAAAAACAGGACGTTCTCCGCCATCTAACGTAGGAACCAGCTGCTGACACACCACTGCATCCAGCACCATAGAAAGCTGGGTGCGGATCTGCTGCTGCTGATTTGGCGGAAAAGCATCGATCACACGGTCAATGGTATTGGCCGCTCCCAGCGTATGCAGAGTTGACAGGATCAAATGGCCTGTTTCTGCAGCGGTCATGGCAATACTGATCGTCTCATGGTCACGCATTTCTCCAAGTAAGATCACATCTGGTGCCTGGCGCAAAGAAGCGCGAAGACCGGAAACGTAGCTGTCTGTATCGGTTGCGATCTCACGCTGGGTAACAACGCTCTTTTTATGCCTGTGCAGATACTCGATCGGATCTTCCAGTGTAATAACATGGGCATTACGGTTTTTATTGATCTCATCAATGATACATGCAAGTGTGGTACTTTTGCCGCTTCCGGCAGGTCCCGTTACTAATACCATTCCTCTGGTAAGCTTAGCTATACCCATGATCACATCCGGCAGATTTAACTGGCTGGCATCCGGAAGTTCAAAACGCACTACCCGGATAACCGCTGCCAGAGAACCTCTCTGACGGAAGATATTGGCCCTGAATCTGGATACACCGGGAATTGCAAAAGAAAAGTCATCATCTCCGTGGGATAAGATCCGCTCCATGCTCCTGTTTTTTGCTATTTCATAAATTCTTGTTATCATCTGATCCATCTCATCCGGCATGATTTTTTCTTCGCCCTGGCAGATGATACGTCCGCCGATCTTATAAGAAAAAGGCATACCTGGAACCAGAAAAATGTCTGCTGCGTTCTGTTCCACAGCCTGTGTCAGAAGTTCCATTACCTCCATTACTCTTCCTCCCGTTATCATTCCCGATTTCTTTTATTTTAACCAAATCAAACCGTGACACACATTTCGATATCCTTCAACTCTCATTTAACCTGTGCAAAGCCTAATTTCCACTCCACACTGGCATAGAATCATCGATCTCATAATTGCCGCTGTCATATACATACCATGACTTCACTTCATATCTGCTTTCATCTCCTGTAAGCGCCAGGTCGATATGCAGCGCCTGTCCATGCTCCATGGAAATGTCTGTACTTATATATCCTGTTTCCTCATCTACATTACAGCCAAGTTCTGACGCCAGTTTTCCGGCAGCAGACTGGATTTCTTCCTGTGACATGGACTTTCCGGCTGTTTCTTTCTGTAAAACAGCATCTGCCTGTTTTAACCACTCTTCCCCTTTTGCGTCTGCCTGGTAGTATTCTGTCACTGCCCGGGCACTTCTTTCTGCCAGACTTAAATCTCCCCTGGCACTGCTTAAGGACAAAAGGCAAAACGTAGACAGACATAAGATAATAAAAATAAGGATCAAAGAAGTAAGACCGATATTTACTTTATGTTTAGCTGCCTCTCCGGCCATTCTTCCACCTGCTTTCTATCATACCTGCTTCTTGTATTTGGTGTATGCATGATCTTCATCATGGTTTCACATACTGTTCTGTAAAAATATGAAAGATCTCACTTCCTCTGTCAGCTGAATTTCCATAATCAAAAATAACCACTGCAATTTCCCGCATCTGATCTTTCACACCTGTTGTGATCTCTCCTGCATAAGCCAGTTTTTTTCCATTTTTTTCCAGTTCTCCTGTGTCACAGTAACAATTCCATTCTTCATCCCATACCACCTGATAGGTATGAACATCTGCACTGCTTTCTATCAGCTGATACCTGGAATTGATCTCTGCATTTTCCGTTTTCCAGTTTTTTAGAACTGTACTGAAGCTGCCATCCGGCAGGGAAGTTCCAAAATTCTCTATATTTCCAGCCTTTATCTCTTCTGTCAGACTTTCCGCCGCCAAAACTGCATGATTAATATCCCGGGCGTTTTTGCTGATCCTGTCTGCTTTCACGAAAGCCGAAAGGCAGACTGCCACACAAAGCATAAAAAAGCCGGCAGCTATTACCATTTCCATCAAAAATGGTCCAGAACCAGACCCTCTATTTCTGCTCATTGGCATCCTTTCCTCCGCTTCTTAATGAAAGTTTTAAACTTGCCGCTCCTTCTCCCTGGGTCTGCAAAATAATGCTGCTTCCCTTTTTTTCCATAAAAAGCCCGGAACATTCCAGTATTTCAAGGCCGTCTTCAAGGCCCAGTCCGCTGTTTTCATCTGTAAAAAGTTCCCGGATACTGCCGTCTTTCCAGTAGATCCAGGTATGATACGTTTCTTCTCCGATCTTCTGTTTTAGCTGTAGCACAGATGTACCGTCTACTTCTATTATATCCACTCCATCTTGCCGGTCACCCTGGCGTATTTTATTGGCTATATAACTTAATGCTGTCGTGCCTGAAAAATTCTCGTCACTGCGTTTTGTGATATTTTCATACACCTGACTTCCCATAAGAACAGAAAAAAGGGCGCATAAAACGAATACAAGAAACAGAAGCATGGTAAAAAGACCGCTTATAGACTGTCCTTTTGTCTGTGTCTTTTCTGTCATTTTACAGCGTCCTCCTGTTCTGCCGGGAGCACAGTGATCTCCGGCATAATATTAGAAGCAAATCCGTCATAAAACACATTGTATTTATTATGGTCGATCTGGACCCCATAATTTTCTTCCAGATATTTCACACTGGGCGGATACCTTCCTTCAATTGCATAACACTGCACAGATGCCCTTGCAATGGCTTTGCGCAGTGTTTCCTGGTTTCTTTCACCGGTTCTGTTTAAAAATCTCAGGGAACCGGCTCCAAAAACGGCTGCTGCTGCTAAAAGCAGCAAAAAGGATAACAGAAGCCCTCTAAACTCCCCTTTATCCTCTTTGTCTCTACTTACTCTTATTTTCACAGGATACCTCCAGTCTGCATCATGTTCTCACACACACTTTCTGTTAAATGGCAGAAAGTACACCCGCAAGAGGAAGCATGACCGAAAGCAGCACCAGACCTACTGATACTGCCAGTACTGCTACAATAGTAGGCTCAAATCTTGCGATCATATTGTCAATGGCAGTGTCGGTTATCTCTTCGTAATCATTGGATATCTCTTCCATCACGCTGTCAAGATGACCGCTTCTGGTACCTACTTTTATCATCTGGATGTAAAAACCGGAAAACATCCCTGTTTCTTTTAGTGCTTCATAGTAACTTTCGCCCAGTTCCAGTTTTTCAGAGCATTTTTTCAGCTGCTCTGATATCACGTCATTTTCAGCCAGCTCACCTGCCAGTTCCAGTCCCTTTTCAAATTCCAGTCCACTTCTTAATGTAAGAGAAAGAACAGATGTAAAACGTCTTTTTGCAATAGCCTGAGCGATCTTGCTGCGATTCTTTATCTGACGGATCATATTCTGGACAATATTAACATGGATACCCATTTTCCCTGCAATACTCACAGCCCCGATCATCACAGCGATCAAAGCTGTTAAAACAAGAGCCGCACCGCTGAAGATCCCGCCTAAACGGATCGCAGACTGTGCCACCGGTGACATTTCCGCTCCCAGCTGTTCATATACCTTTGAGAAAATAGGCATTACTTTTACAAACAGGACAAATAATACCACAAGGAGCATAACGATCATCATAGCCGGATAGGTAACTGCGTTTTTTACTGCCCGGATCAGCCGGTCTTCTTTCTCATAATAGTCAGAAAGAGATTTCATCATCTGATCCAAAGTACCTGTTTCCTGCCCCAATTTGGCCATACGGATCACATAAGGCGGAAATACACCTGTATCTTCTAAAACTTTAAAACAGGGATCTCCCAGCTCTGCTCCCTCTGCCATATAAAGAAGCATTTTCTTTTCTTTTTCATCCGCAGCATCCTCTGCCATAATGGAAAATCCTTCATCTAATGGCACCGCAGCTTCCAGAAGCAGCGAGATCTGCAGGCAGAAAGCAGACAGTTCACTGTAGGAATAAGGGCGCCACTGTCTGTTTTTATCATCCTTATTTTCAAGTTCTGCCATTGCATTTCCCCCTGTCATTTATGTCCCACATTGGACACTTTCACATGTACACTTTATCCGTCTTTAATAACTATATTTTGCCTTATAATTGGCACCATTTCCAATATACTTCATGATCTCCTGGCTCTGCTTTCCTGAAGAAGCAAAAGTAGGATCCATCAATTTCCAGTCATGGCCGTCAAAATAGATCACATTATCCACCCATCCCTGGCCTTCCAAAAATACATTGATCCATGCGTGATAAAGGCTTCCTGTATATCCTACTACAAGCTTGGTCGGAATATCCTGGGAACGCAGCATAGCTGTCATCAAAGCTGCATAGTCAAAGCAGATGCCCTTTTTCTGTGCAAGAACTACATCTACATTTGGAAGATAACCAGACTGCACAGACTGCGCTTTCGCTGTATCATAGGTCAGGTTATTGATCACATAATTATAAATATCCGTAACAACCGTGATCTGGTCCGTAGCGCCTGCTGAAAGTTCTGCGCCTTTCTGCACAGCCGCACTGGCAGGATTAAAGTTTACATACTGATTGGGATATAAAAACGGTCCAAAGGTATCTGTAATATTTACATCCAGACTCTGGCTGAACGCCTGGGAATACTGGGTTCCCTGAATATTTTCAAATACTTTTACCTGATACGTACCATTTCCCTCAGATAATGGAAATACTTCATAGGTGCCACTGCTGTTTAAGTCATATGTATAGGTCTCAGAACCACTTTTTGACACCTGGACCTTGATCTTTCCTACGCTGCCGGTGTATTTCACCATAATATAGCCGGATGCTGTATTAGATGCATCCAAAGTAGCTTTATCATTTTTATATACAGTCACACCTGACGCGATCGGTGTCAGCACATGACTTCCTGCCGGTTTGCTGTATAACGGAACCTGCCCATCTTCAATCGCCGTCTGTGAAGTCTGCTGCGCTGCCAGACCTGTCATAAGAGCAGTCTGGCCTGATGTGATCACAGTTGCTGCTGCCAGTAAGGCAGCTGTTATCTTTTTTGTTCTTTTCAAAGCTGTTCAACTCCTTGTTCTGCCGCGCCGTCAAATGCTCCTGACTATTATTTAGCCAGACGCTGACGCGCGATCTCATAAGCTAAAACACCTGCTGCAACAGAAGCATTCAGGGAATCAATATCCCCCTTCATAGGAATGGATGCTACCATATCGCAGTGTTCCTTTACAAGTTTGCTGACGCCTTCCCCCTCATTTCCGATCACAAGTCCTATAGGGCCGGTAAGATTCATCTTGTACATCACCTCGCCGCCCATATCGGCACATACAAACCAGAGACCTTTTTTCTTCAGATCTTCCATTGTAGCAGTCAGGTTTGTAACTTTTGCAACCGGAGTATAATTAAGCGCACCGGCCGATGTCTTCGCAACGGTAGCTGTCAGACCAACTGCACGGCGTTTAGGAATAATAACTCCATGGGCGCCAGCCAGATTGGCAGTTCGGATGATAGCTCCCAGATTGTGAGGATCTTCGATCCCGTCAAGCAGGAATAAAAATGGCGGTTCACCTTTTTCTTCTGCCAGTTTCAGCATGTCCTCCACCTCAGCATACTCATAAGCAGCCGCATAAGCAATGACACCCTGATGTTTTCCTGTCTCAGACATCTGGTCTAAGCGTTCTTTGGCAACATAATTAATAATCGTATCGTATTTTTTAGCTTCTCTAACAATAGTTCTCACCGGGCCATCCTGACAGCCATCTAATACAAACAGCTTGTCAATGGTCTTGCCGGAGCGAAACGCCTCTAATACGGCATTACGGCCTTCGATCGTCAGTTCTTCGTATCTCATTTATGATCCTGCTACTAAAAACATATACAAATATGCATATGCTAGATGATTTGCTATAATCTCACGATTTATAGTTACTGTTTCAACGTGTATGCTTTGGTGGTTAAAAGTAACACACTACTCACAAGTTCTT